>NZ_JAFBGL010000012.1 GCF_016811075.1 Oceaniferula flava | reverse complement strand
TTCCATTGGTGACTCTTCTTTCCAGGGCATGATCGCCCATTCCAGTGTCACCTATGTCCTCAGTCAATGTGTAACCTATGTGCTCGGTTCATACCGGGATGCAATCGGCTCCGGAATCATACTCTGGATTTTTCACGCCGTGATTTCACTGGTCCTGTTTTTTCTAGGTGCAAGTGCATTTGGGATCGACATCAAGGAAGTATCAGGAGGTTCGGTGCACTGGCCGCTGTTCCTTCTCATGCTGGGAGTAGTGATCAAGGAACTCTTTTTCCTCGGTGTTTTAATGCAAGCGAAGTCCGGCACCAACGAACCCGACTCGAAACACGAACGCCCCAACCGACAGGAATGGGCACTCGACCTGATCTTAGTTAGCTACACCTGCATCACCTACTCAGTGACGTGGGGTGCAATCACCAACAATCTATCTCTTAAAACGGAACAGCCGCTCGCGTTCCTGCTGAACCTTTTCCTCGGCTCACTTCTTTTCATGATCTTTTACCTTCCCCTCCGCATCCCCTTTGGGCTTGAAGAGAGAGCACAGGCAAAAACGTCATTCGATAAAATCAAAATCACCGCATCTCTCTTCCTCGCACTGATACCCGCTTTAATAGCACTTCGCTAAGAATGAGGGCTCACGGTTTATCGGTTTCGAAAAAGGACACTACAAACGGTGACTGGATCACGCCGTTGCCTGCGATAACTTCGAGATTAGAATAAGATGAGATATGAAGTAATCCGCCCTTTTCACCTCACTGCTTTGCACCACCCTATTCGTCTCAATTGCGTTTGTCACGACCGCACAGGAAACGAGCGTTAAACCAAGTATCAATGAAAAATTTCTAGATCTCAGCTTAAAGGTCGCAGCATGGCTCAAACGTTTCGAAGTCGAAAGCCGCGAAGTTTTCGATTCTCTATAAAAGGAATGTCCCTTTATTTTGCTTTCTCCGAATGAGCGGTGGTTCTACCGGAGGAATTGAGGGGTGCAAGGTGTCTATGATACATTTCTATGCCTGGCCACTTTCGGCAAGTTTTTGATCAGATGGCCCACAAGGCAAACTAGAGAAACCACGCTTAAGGGAGTGCCATTCGGGTCAGACATGAATTGCACTCCCTTAATGCTTTAGAGCTAAAAGGGACAATTTTGCGCTTCGTCAAGGTCGTCTACATCGGTAATCCTGTTTTTTCGTTTACCTTCATTTTCACAGGACTCGCAGCAAAATTTACAATAAGGGCAAACTAGATATCCTCGACTGCATATTTCACTTTCACCTAGAACCAAGGGAGTTTTGCCACAGGGTCTGACAGGTTCTTGCGTCTTGGCGTCTTTAATCCACCCCCCACAATATGCCAGAAGAGTAATCCAGATGGAATTCTCGGCACTTTCTCTTTTTCCCCTTAGAATGTTCAGGCTAACCAATTTAAACTGATTGATGCTGAGCAGTTCGGAGTTTCTACGCCGCCACAATGTTTCCAGAGAATGTATTAGCCCAATAACTGATGCCGCGGGGTCATGAGCAAACAAAGGGGTTTGGTATTGATCTCTTCGATTGTGAAATATTAAGGATGAAATAAAACCGGCATCAAAAGCATCATTCTCCTTTGATTTCAAGCACACCACAAAATGCTCAAGAATACTTCCAAATAATATAGGCAACCTTAGTCCGTTAATGCGGATTTTCTCCGCCAGAGCCTCGATGAAGACTTGATTGAATTTAGAAAGACCGACCGAGGCTCCGGGAGCCTTTCCTTCTGCAACTTTCAAGGCAAGGCAATAAGGCGACCGTGCGATTTCCGAGTATCTTCGTAAATCAACCTCACTGGCTATCATTCTGTCGCGGTCTACAGATGCCAGTTTCGGATAATCAAAAACCCACGGAGGCAACAGGGCGTGTCCCATTTTATTGGCATCGAATTCCATCTGAATGGGGCCGTCTTTGAAAGCCTCAATGATATGAGTTAGTGCAGTTTTTTGAGTGATACCTAAAAAGGTGACTTCGTAAGACTGTAATTGAATGTCTTCATAACTCTGCCAGGGAGAGAGAACTCCTGCAATTGTTACATTTAGATCTTCGCTTTTTAGAGCATCAATTCTAGGCACCTTCTTGAATTTGGGGACGCAATGGGATGTATAGTAGTTAGAGCGATTGTCGGTAATGCGCGCATTTTTAACATCAACATAAAACTCCAAGCCTCCTTCATTTACTATCTTAAGGTCATAGAGAAGCCAGTCGCCGTCATCTGAGAGTTGGCTCATTGCGACATCATCAACATGAAAGCCCAATAGTTCGAAATATTTCTTGGCTGCCAGCTCGGCTAACCGGGCAGAAAGCATTCTGGAGAGCGTGGAGTCCTTTTTGCTGTGTTTTGCCCATTTGCTTGCTAATTTTTGATCATCGTCACTAGGAGGGCCAATAGTTATTGGGTTTATTTGCCTCCTTGAGGCGCGGTGTATATCCTCAACAGCCGACCGTAATTCAGCCTCCAAATCATCAAGTCGTTTTCTTTCAATTGCCCGCACAGCTTCCCTTTTAGCATTTGCTGCTTTAAGTTTTAATCTCAGGGTATCTTGTTTTCTCTTGTTCTCCTTTTGCCTTTGTTTCCTTAGTTCACTTTGCTGAGCTTCCTGTCTTGCTTTAAATAATTCCTTGATTCTCTTTTCTATAGTCTCTGGTGATTCCGCCACATATACTTTGCCCATCATTAAGAAGATGCATTCAGGCGGGCACTTTGCATGAATCCTTCTGCTTTTTGCTGTGTCCGTAGTGAGACGGTAAAAGATCTGATTCTTCTCATAGTAATCTATGATGCCATTTTCTCCATAGAGATCACCTTTTTCAGGTGTATACGGGGATTCATAGTTATAAGGTGACTTCATCAATATAGGTGATTACTGGGAGCAGGCCTAGAAATGCTGCCGTAGTGGCGGGTTCTTAGGGTTGTTAGGAGTTTTCGAAGGATGTTAGATTTTGTAGAAATCGAGTTTTACATTTGTTTGGGGATTATAATGGTTTACTCAGCTTTGCCAACCTGATGATCTCAGATATAGAAATATGTGATAAGTGACTTCACTTCAATTGTCTGTTAGGATTGCCTTGGGTACGAGTTCTATGGAGCCATCATAGGACCTATGCGACCTATTGCTTTCTGCGGTGTTCTACGCGGGCTTTGTACATGAGTTCTTTGAGGCCGCCTTTTTCTAGGAAGTCCTTTTCGAGTCGGGCAATTTGTTTGTCGAGGAGGTAGTTGGCCTGGTGGATGAGGCAGAGGGCGATGTTGGCGACGACGCCTGCGTCTCGGGTGTCGGCAAATTCTCGGTAGGTCTCATAGGACTCATCCGACTTATTGCTGAGGCCTCTCACGTAGAGAGCCTCTTTGGAGTTTTTGTCCCAGATGTGGTGGTTTCTGGTTCTGAGGTAATCCTGGTAGTCGAGCAGGAGTTCCTCGAGGGAGGCCCGGGCGACGTTGGTGAGCTTGAGCTCCATCTCGGAGGATGTTTTGGCGGCTTTGGAGCCCTCGGCGATGTTCTGTTTGCCGGAGCGGGCGGCTTGCACCATTTGGTCAACGGTACGGTCTTTGTAAGTCAGAAAACGCTCGCAGAAACGGAAGGTGAGGTCATAGACGATCTCGGATTTTTGGTAGGAGAAGAGTTCCTGATAGTTACCGGTTTTGGGGAGGAAACTGGGATCTTCTGAACTCATGGGGTTTTGGGGGGCTTAGGGATAGGTCTTCTAGGTCCTATAGGACTTATGTTTCATCGTTCTGGCGGACCTCGGGTTTCACGGTGATCGGAGGTTTTTTGGAGGACTTCTGCATGTTCTCTACTCCGCTTTGCTGATCTGCGATGAGGTTAATATCTACTTCCACCGGCACGGCTCTGAGGCCGGAGATGATTTTTTCTAGCTGGCTGATGGTGTCTTTGGCTAGGCTCTGGGGTTGGGAGTAGTTGGTGCCGGCGGCGGTGATGCCGTCTCGGATGGACTCTAGGCCGTCGTTGAACTGGGTGAGCTGGGCGACGACTCGGGCGATGGGGTCGTTTTCTCCGGCTCCTCCTAAGAGTTTATTTTTGTTGAAGTCCTTTTTGATCTGGGCCCAGCGGTTTTCCTCGGCCGAGGTGAGGATGTTTTCCATTTCCTTGAACTTGAGCAGGTTGGCCTCGGCTCCGGTGGTGAGGGTCTGGGATTCGTTTTCGTAGTGATCAATGACGAGCTCGCGCACTTCCTCGTGGGTCATCATGGGGAGGACCTTTTCGGCGATGCGGTTCATGTTCCGGTAGGAGCCTTGCAGCTTGAAGGCAGGCTCGGTGCGGTAGGCGTCTTCCTGGGCGGCGGAGCGGATGTATTCCAGGTTCACCCGCAGGATGGTATCGCGGACGGTGTAGAGGTGCTGGGTGGTGGTGACAAATTCATCGATCTCGGCGGGGGTGTAGTTGCCTTCGAAATCGACGCCTTCCTGGCTGCCGGTGGTGGCGATGCGCATGACGGCGTAGACGTCCTTCTGGCTGCGGGAGGCGAGCTTGGAGAGCACGCTGTTAGAAGTCAGCGAGTTCTCGATGTAGGAAGCTTTGAACGAGTCGGCATTGCTGCCGATGATGTCGCCTAGGTTGTAGGTATCCGCGCGGTTGGCGAGCATGTCGGGGATCTGGAACTTGCCGCCGCTCTCGGTGTAGGGGTTTCCTGCCATGACGACGGAGACTTTTTTGCCACGCAGGTCGAAGGTTTTGGCCTCGCCATTGTAAACGCCCTCGATCTTGCGCTGGCCATCACAGAGGGAGATGAATTTTTGTAAGAACTCGGGGTTACAGTGCTGGATGTCATCGAGGTAGAGCATGACGTTGTCGCCCATTTCCAGAGCGAGGTTCAGCTTCTCGATCTCCTCGCGGGCGGAGGCGTTCGGGGCCTCGCCGGGGTCGAGCGAGGTGACGGCGTGGCCGATGGCGGGGCCGTTGATCTTCATGAAGGTGAGGCCGAGTCGATCGGCGACGTATTCCATCAGGGTGGTCTTACCGTAGCCGGGTGGGGAGATGAGCAGCAGCAGGCCCATGCGATCGGTGCGGGTGTCGGCGCCAGCGGTTCCCATCTGCTTGGCGAGGTTGTCGCCGATCATCGGGAGGTAGACGTCGTTGAGCAGTTTGTTGCGCACAAATGAGGACATGACGCGGGCCTTGAACTCGTTCAGGCGCATGTCGGCGCGTTTGGCCTCGGTGAGCTCGTGTTTGCTCTTGAGGTAGGCGCGGTAGGTGGGCACGGACTCCTGCTCGAAGTGCGTGAGTTTATCGATGAAGGTGTTGTAGTGGAGGGTGTAGTCGCCCTCACGGATCACCGAGTGTGAGCCCAGGAGGCCGGAGATTTCGGCGGTGACATCGACCTGGTGGACGTTGCGTTTTTTGACCTCGCCGGAGGTCAGGTGGGCGGCGGCTTCTTGGTAGTAGGCGTCTGCAGAGCTGGGGCTCTGGAGGTTTTGATCGAAGGGTGCAAACCCTTCGCTACGGCTTGGGTTGCTTGGCTCGATGGTGGCTTCGCTACGGGTTGATTGGAGCCAGTCGAGGATGCTTTGGTATTTGGCAGTTCCTGTTAGGTGGGCGATCGAGTCCTCGTAGGATTTCTGGGCTCCTTTGGTGGCCTTGCTGGTGAGGGCTTTTTTGAAGTGGCTGATGATGCTGTCAGCCTCGGGTGAGACGACGAAGTCTGTGCCGGAGGAAAGCTGCTCGTAGAGATACTCTGCCCCTAGGGTGTCGGCCTGCGGGTTCTGGGCGGTGAGGTGTTTGGCGATTTGCGCGATGTAAGTTTTCGAATCGGTGCCGGTGTTGAAGCCACTCTTGCGGATGGCGGAGTGGGTCTGCAGCTGCTGGGTGAGGGTGTCTTTTTCCGGCGACTCCCAAGTCTGCCAGAACAGGATGGCGGCGGCTCGGGTGGCGGGGGAGTATTTCAGCAGGCCGATTTCACGGTGAATGGGTAATAAGGCCTCCAGGATTTTGTAGGCGTCGTGATCGTGAACTCCTTTGGTGTAGCCTTCGGTGTAGCGCTGGGAGGCGAAGTTTTGGAGGGCTTCTAGGGTGGGGGGAGGCGATTGCAAATCGCCGGCACTTTGGAGGAACTGGTAGGCGAGGTATTCGGCGCGGTAGATGTGTTTGTTCTCGGAGATGACCTCCTGGTCCCAGATGGGGCGGGTGGAGAGGAAAGTTTCATCGGTGATGGGCTCGAAGAAATCGGTGCCGGCGAGGTGGAAGCACATGTCGCCATCGCGGGGCACGATGGAGAGCTCGAGCTCCTGGGTGTTGACGCTGAACTTGTGTTTGCCGAACTGGATGATGTTCTGGCCATCGACAAAGAGCTCCTTGCGGTCCTTGAGCTGGCGGACGGCGTCCTCCTTGAGCGTTTTGAGCTGGGTCTGGATGTCGGCGGCTTTGACCGAGTCGCCAAGGCCATCGAGCTGCTCGATGATGTCGCGGACTTTGGAAATCATCAGGTCGCCGGCGAAGTAGCCGTTGATCTCGTTGATTTCCTTGAAGCCTTCGGCGCGCTTGCTGATGCCGGAGAGCACGCGCTCGGCGGATTTCACCAGGTTGGCGGCGCGTTTGTTACGCTTCTCCAGCAGGGAGGTCTTGCGGGTTTCGAAGGCATCGTAAACCTCCTCACGCTTGGCGGCGAGTTCCTCGGCGTAGTCATCGAACTCGGCGAACTTGCCCTCGAGTTCCTCGATCTGGACCATGACCTTGGTGAGATACTCATCGCATTTCTCCGGGTCGTCACAGAGGTCGAGGAAATTCACCACAGCCTGTCCTAACAACTTCATCTGGGCTCCGAACTGGGCGGTGCCCTCGGCCTTGGCGAGCGATTGGCGTTTATTCTTCAGCTCGGCGCGGACGGCATTGAGCGTGGAGTAGATGCCGGAGATGGAATCGATGATGGCGGTGGTCTGGGTGGCGTCCTCGATCTTGAGGTTGGAGACCACATCGATGAGCATTTCCAGCTCGGAGCCAGCTTGATCGAGTGCCTCGCTGGTGGCGTCTGCCTCGGTGACTTTTTTCAGCTTTGCGATCGAGTCCTTCTGCTCATCGACAGCGGCGCGGTAGGGATCGAGCGCTTCCGGGGTGAGTAGGAATGTGACAGTCTTGTTAGAAACGGTCTCGGTGGCGGCGACCACTTGTTCCTCGAGCGAGGCGACGGTTTCCAGATCGACATAACGCAGATCGCGCAGGCCGATGATGTCGCCGCGCAGGGTGCGGAGATTGGAAAGCTGGTGGACGTAGCCCTGAATGTCGTCGGGCGGCGAGTGTTCCACCTGGCGTATCAGTGTGCTAACCTGCTGCTGAATCTCGCGGGTGCTCTCGCCGGTGGATTCGCGCAGACGCACGACTTTTTCAAACTCATTGATGGCGGAGTTCGCGGCGGCATTGATCTCGCGCAGCGGCTCGGAGAGCATGAAGGCCTCGTCCTTGTTGATCCAGAAATAGGCGTCGTTGATGTCGCCGGTTTTCTTCACCAGATCGAGGTAGAGTCCGGCGTAGGAATCTTCTTTTCCTAACAAATTCAGCACCTCACGGCACTCGGCCATGCAGCGGACGATGTCGGCATTGCCAATCTTGAACAGCAGCGAGTTATTCTCCTCGGTGGTGGCGGCGGTGAAGGTTTCGTCGAGGTAAGGCGTCTGCCAGACCTGGATGACGTGGTGTTTTTGGGCATCGTTCTCCGAGCGGAAATAGAGCAGTTTGCCATCGGGGAACAGCGAGTAGCCGGAGCAGATGATGGGGGTGTCGACGCTGCGTTCGATGAGGTTGTAGGAAAGCAGGACGTAGTCGCCGCTGGAGCGATTGTAGAAGACGTAGAGGGTGTCTTCGCCATTGGCGGAGGCGATGCGTTTATCGAAACGCATGTCGTCGAGGCCGTGGTCGAAGGTCTTCGCCTCACCGCTGAGCAGGAGGTAGCCGTTCGAAAAAATGATGCCGTGGTCGTCCGGCAGCAGCACGCAGGAGTGGCCGATGGAGTCGAGGCGGTGGACCGTCTGTGTCTTTTCATTGTAGACCAGGTAGCGGTAGAGTTCCTCGCGGTAGGGGAGTATTTTCAGCAGGATGAGCGGGCCGACGCTGGCGTAGAAGATCTCGGCATCGTCGAGGGTCTGATCGCTATCGGTGACGTCCTCCTGATAGATGCCGTGACCGGACATGGTGTTGTCCTCCACCTTGATGGTGAGGTCGCCGCCGACGGTTTCCACGAAGATGCGGTCTTCGATGGAAACGTGCGGGTGCTCGCCGGGGCGTTGCATATCGCGGTGGGCACGCACCCAATCGAACTCCTGCTGTTTCGGGAATTTGTATTCGTGGTCAAAGCGATTGCCGAGGTATTCCAGCTCGCCGCCGCCCTTGAGCAGCCATTTGAATGTCTTGATGTCATCGATGCCCTTACCGATGCGCATGCCCATGTAGAGGTGGGCGCCGATGACCATGAATTTGACGAAGGTGGCCTCCTTGTAGTACTTGTAGACGTAGTGGAAGTCTTCTGGGAAATCGCCGCCGAGGACGGTGGATAGGTCGACCTTGGTGAAGGTGTGGCTGTCGGGTTCGAAATCGTAGCAGGCGAAGACGTCCGCCGGATCGGTGGTTTGTTTCAGGCCGAACTGGATGTTGTAGCCGAAGAGAAAGCGGTTGGCTCCGATGGAGACCATGTCGCGCGAAACACAATTGTGCTCGGTGCTGACACGCTCGGTGGCGATCAGGGCGGGATCGACCGCGCCGAAGATGTCCTTGCGGGCGGTATTGAGGGAATCGATGCGTTCTTGCAGAACGCCACCGTGTTTCTCCATACGACCGCGGATGACCTCATAGGCACCGCCTTCTAGTTGTTGTTGATCTGACATGTTATTGAACCACTGATCTTTTTATGGATTGCTTGGGTTGATTATTCGGGGGGGAACCACGGAAGGGACGGAATACACGGAAGGGTTTGGGTTGTGTGCTTGGGTTGCGTGTTGGTTTTGGAACCACGGAAGGGCACGGGAACACGGAAGGAAGACTTGGGTTGTGTGTTCTTGGGGATGTGGGTTCCTTGGTTAGTGGATGATTCGTTCTATTTGGATTTTGGGGTGGTGGCCGAAGTTGATTAGGATGCCTAGGCGTTTGTTGGTGGCTCTGAGGTAGTTGTGGAGTTGGGCACGGTGGGTGTCGTCTAGGTTTTTGGCTGCTTTGATTTCGATAATGATTTCATCGTAGCAGATGAAGTCTGGCTTGTAGCTTTGCCGAAGAGGCTTCCCTTTGTAGCTCAGACCGAGAGGTGGCTGGGCTACAAAAGGGATGCCTTGTAGGTCGAATTCTATTTCCAGACATTCTTGATAGACGTCTTCGACGGAATCCACTGCCTTTATCTTTGTAAACTTCAAAACAAGCGCCGCGTATGGCGAAACTCTCGTCTTTGAATAGTAAACTCATGACAAAATTTCCGTGTATTCCGTGCCCTTCCGTGGTTCAACAATTCACTAGCCCAGGAGGTTTTTGGCGGGGGTTTCTTTGAGGTTGAAGCGGTCGGCGGCGTTGAGGAAACTTAGGAGTTTGCTGCGGTCTTCGCCGTTGGCTTTGGTGATCAGGTTGCCTAGCAGGGCTCCTACGCTGAGGTTCTTGATGTCCTCGGTTTCGATGCCGTATTGATCGATCCATGAGGCGATTTGCTCTTTGTAGTATTCCGGGTCGCCGTTGAAGAAGGTTTCCTTCACATCGTCTAACACGCGGGAGTTGTTGACCGTGCGGTCGACCACTTTGCCGGTGGTGATGGCCTTGGTGATGCGATCGAAGAACTCGGTCTCGCCACCGACGATGTCGATGTTGGCGGACTTGAGGGCTTCTCCAACCACCACTGCTTGCTGCTCGGCGATCTGGCGTTGCACGTCGATCTCGGCGAGTTCGACGGCTTTTTCCTTCTCGAGTTCGAGTTTGAACTCCTCGTGATCCTGGCCGGCTTCCTCGAAGAGTTTCATGGCGGCGGCTTTCTGCTCGATGCCAGTGGCTTCGGCCTCGAACTTCAGCTGGTTCACCTTCGCTTCGGCAGAGCCTTGCTTCTCGGTGGCGTCAGCCTTGGCAACCATGACCTCGGCTTCACCCAGTCCCGGTGCGGCGGTTTCCTTGGCGGTGGCTTCGGCGAGCATTTTCTTGGCGCTGGCCTGTTTCTCGGCAGCGGCTTGCTCGGCTTCGGCGGCGACCACCACCTCCTCGGCGTGGAGTTCGGCGGCTTGTTTGTCGGCCTCGGCGGCTTTGACACGTTCGTAGAGTTCCTGGTCGGCCTTGAGTTGAGCGGCTTCCTTCTGGGCCTCGGCACGTTTGATTTGCTCGATGAGGACCTCTTGAGCGGAGGCTTCGGCGAGGGTGACTTTGACCTGCTTGTCTCGATCGGCGCCGGCGAAGGCTTCGGTATCGAGGATCTTTTGCTGCTCGATGACCACCGTTTTTTCCACGGCGACGCGTTCTTTGATCACGTCCTGGATTTCCTTGCGCTGCACCTCGAGGGCTTTTTCCTTCTCGATGTCTTTCAGCTCGGTGATGCGCTGGCGTTCGATCGACTCGAGTTGCTGATCGCGTTTGACGCGTTCAATTTCCACGGCATCGGTGCGCTCCTTGTTACGCTGGGCGACGAGCACCTGGCGTTGTTTGTTTTCCTCGGAGATGAGGATTTCCTCCTCGGCGGCGATGCGTGCTTGCTCGGCCTTCTGGCGTTGTTCTTCCTGGACTTGGAGGGTTTCAGCGGACTCTCGGGCCTGGACGGTTTCGACTTCACGCTGCTGTTTCGCCTCGGTCTCGGCGAGTTGGCGTTCGAGTTCGAGGATGGCCTCGCGGGCTTCCACGTCCTGTTGTTTGATGACCTTTTGTTTGTCGCGCAGAATATCGTTAGACAGTTTCGCCTGCTCGGCGGTCAAGTGGTGGATTTTTTTCATCCCCTCGGAGTCGAGGATGTTATCGGGGTCGAGCGACTCGAGAGGAGTTTGTTCGAGGTAATCAATGGCGGCATCGTCGAGGACGAAACCATTCAGGTCGGTGCCGATGATTTTGAGCATTTCATCGCGGAATGTATCGCGTTCCTCGTAGAGCTGGATGAAGTCGAATTTCTTACCGACGGTCTTCAACGCTTCCGAGAACTTGGCATCGAAGAGAGCGCGGATTTCCGGCTCGGATGACGCGCGGTCGCAACCGATGGACTCGGCGACGCGGAGCACATCGTCCTCGATATTGTTGACCCGGACAAAGAAGGCCACCTTGATATCGGCGCGCATGTTGTCCTTGCAGATCAGGCCATTTTTGCCGGTTCGGTCCACCTCGATACGTTTGACGGAGATGTCCATCAGCTCGGCGCGGTTGAACAGGGGGATGACGGTGCCGCCGTTGAAAATCACCTTGGTCTTGGGCAGGCCGGTGACTACGAGGGCGGTGCCCTTTTCCACCTTGCGGTAGAACAAGAGAATGAGGACGAAAAGGCCTGCGAGGATGATGGCGACGGGGATGACGATCGCCCAGATCCATTCAGGTCCAGCTAATGCTAGTAGGTTTATGCTGTTCATATTATTGGGTGTTGGATGGTTAAGTTAGAGGGTTCTTACGGTGTAGATGCCGCGGCTTTTATCATAGGAGATAACGGCGACTTCGGTTCCGCGGGGGATGGGAGATTCTTCGTTGGTGATGCAAGTGAGCGTGGCGGGTGCGCCAGAGCTGCGTTTTTGTTCGGCCTGACCATATTTGCCGGTGACCTCGACGGAAGTCACGATGGCTGTGCCACCGACGGCAGGTTCGGCCTTTTCAAGCTCCTTCATTTTTCTGAAAATGGGGACCAGTGGGGCAGTTGCCATTTTCACCAGGATGACGGAAACTAGGAAGGATGAGAAAAAGATCACCAGCAGTAACCAATCTTGGTGTTCGGGGTTGAGATAGTAATTGGCCATCATCGACACGACCCACATGAAGACGGCGAGCAGTGACAGCACGGCCATCAGGGGGACATCGGCGGCATTGACGAAACGCAGGGCCGCGGCGATGGGCGAGGGGACATTACTGCCATCGCCGTCCAAATCAGCATCAAGATCGACGTCGGCATCGAGATCAATCTCTAACGAATCGACCCCAAAGATGCCGAGGATGCAGCTGATCCAATAGAGCATGCATAATCCGACGACGCATGTTAGCGGTAAGTTGTGTGCCTGTATGGCTATTTCCCAAAGTTCCTTCACGACGATGCGATAAAACAGGAAAAGGTCACATTGCGCTATTACAAATGTTTGTATTTTTTGCAGCGCGGGTGCTAGATCGTTGATAGTTGGTTCAATCTAACGATAAGTTTTATGCACCAATCTAACTGCGACGTCGTAATGATTGTTGGAGGTCGATGATTTCGTGACGAATTTTCAGCAGCTCTGGGAGCTGGTCGGGTTTCAGGCGTTGCATCGTTGGGGTGGCCTCGTTGATCAGGGCGAGCACGCGTTTGAGCTGGGCGATGGCGAAACCGTTGTCATCGAAGGTTCCATCGCCGTGGTAGCCGGACATGGCGCCGGCGAGCTTAGCCCCGATATTGGCCACGGAGAACCAGAGATCTGACATCTCGTCGTTTTCAAATGAGTCTTTGCGGCTGCCCATTTGATCGAGCAATTCCTCGGCCATGGTGCGGAGCGGGTGCGTCGGCGTCTCCATCCAATCGTCGTCCAAATCGTCTTCATCGGGCCATTCGATCTCGTAAGTTTCCGCGGAGTGCTCAGGTGGCTCGTTGTCTTCGGTGGGCTTTTTCCAGCCCATGAGTTGATCGATGGTGTCGTCATCGTCGCCGTATTTATCGAGCAGCTCCATGTAGCGATCGGTGACTTGATCCGAGTGTTTCATGAGCTTCTCCCACTCGAATTCGTCGAGTTCGTCCTTCCCCTCGGTCATGCGATCGACTTCGGATCGTGAGGCCTCGAGGTCGCCGAGTTGTGACATGAACTTCTCCATCGCCTCCTGCGCCTGTTCACGGGTGTCAATTTCTTCCTCGGGAGTCATCGTCCACGCTGCCTCTCCGAGTGAGGATTGGAAATCGGTGGCTTCCAGAACGACTCGGCCTTTGGTGGTGGAGAACCACTCGAGGTAGAGGGAGTTTTTCCAGACGAAGGGCGGTGGGCCCGACTTCGGCAATGGCTCATCGAGGGGTGTCAGCAGCTCTTTGATCTTGCGCGAAGCGGTGATGTCTCCGGTGTGGCCGTGATCCTCGGCCGGGAGATCCGGAGTATGGGGGCGATCCGGATCGGGCGACTGGTTCTCCAGGCTGGTTACGCGGCCGGCGACATCGCGCCACGGGTTTCCTTGCAGGGTGGCTTGCGAAGTGAACCCATCGGTGAAGCGAAGGAGAACAATGGTTTTTCCCTTGTCGCGGTTATCGATTTCGAGACTCGAAACACTGGCTGGATGAATACGAAGCGCCATGATCTAGAGCCTAATACGCAATCAGATCGGTCGCCAAGCAGGATTTGCCCAGAGCTGAAAAAAGGGTGAGAGGCGTCGCGTTTCTAGCGCGATTCCGCGAGCTGGTAGGATGACCTTTTTGTGGAAAACGACGACGTGTTAGGTCCAGTCGACATCCACTTGGGTGGGGTTGCCGTTGCGGTCGTTGTATTTCAGAAAACCATTTTTGATGCCGAACTCGTGAACCTCCTTGGTGACCTTGACATCGTAGCAGCAATACTCGGCGATTTTCATCATCGGCTCGGTGTTGCCGGTTTTTTTGTATTCCTGCCACCAGCGCAGGGCGTCCAAGCCATCGGCGGATTTACCCATGCCGAGTGAGGCGGAGGCGATGGCGTCCAGCTTGAGGCGGTGGCCGAGCAGCTTCTCCACCTCAAGGAGCATATCCAGATTGATCGTCTGGTTCGGCAGATCGAGGATGGTGTAGCCCTGGAGGACGGGGTAATCGAAGTAGATGTGATTGTAGCCGACCACGAGGTCCGCGCGGATGAGCATATCGACAAGTTCGTCCGTCTGGTTCTCGCCGAAGATGTGGTATTGGCCGGTGCGGGTGGAGTAGGCGACACCCACGGAGATCCCCATTTTATCCTTATTTTTGGCACCTCCGACGTCGCCGAAGCTGCGTTGGGTCTCCAAGTCAAAATAGACGATGTCGCGCATGTCTGGGAGAGTTAAGAATCGGGCCCCAACAATCAAGGATTACTTCAGCAGAGCTGCCAGCCGAGACGTCAACCATGGCGGTGCGTGATACTGATGGAGCTTCTGGAGGTTATTTTTAGCTCCCGCACGATTGCCTAGCAGGGCGTGGGCGATGCCTTGATCGGCGAGCAAAAACGGATCCGGCTGCTCGGGGTTGAGGCGTTCTTGGATCTCCTCGAGTGCGGCATAGAGGGCGGTCTCGGCGGCGGCATTTTGTTTCAAGCCGTAGAGTGCACGGGCGCGTTTGACGAGCCAGCCGGAAGTCCAGCGGCGGTCGGAGATTTCGGCATCGATGATTTTCAGGGCGGCATCGAACTGGCCGGCATCGATCTGGGCGTCCACCCAGTGTGACTGCAGCACGGCGCTTGGGTGGCGTTTGATGCCGGCGGCGAGTCCGGCAATGCGTTCGCGGTGCTGGCCGAGTGCGCGCTGGTTTTCAGAGCGCAGCAGGAACCATTCGATTTCACCTTCCGGTACGGCGCGGAATGCGAGTTGGCAGGCTTGTAGGGAGGGTTTGTATTGTTTGCCGAGATAGTAGGCCTCGGCGCGGAGCATATGGACGCGGGATTTTTGCTCGGCATTCTGCGCTAGGGGCATCGCGTGGGTGGCGGCTTCCAGTGCACCGGCGGAGTTGCGCGCAGCGAGTTCAAGGTTGCCGAGTTCGAGATGGAACAGGAGGTTTTTGGGAGCCATTTTGACGGCCTCCACCAAGTCCGCTCTCGATTTCTCCAGATGTCCCAGCGAGCGGTAGGCCATGGCACGCTGGTAGAGCTTCGGTGCGGTCCGTTGCTGCTTCAGCGCGGCATCGAGGTGCTCGATAGTGTGCTCCGGGCTCTCGTGGGCGCTGACAAATGCCAGAGCCAAGGCGGAGAAGATGGCGGTGAGGCGAATCATGGACTGTCTACTTGGTTTTGAGAATCAAAGCTGGGTGCAGGGTGAAGTCGCTGCTTTTCAGGGAAATGTTATGCCCTTCGATGGCGATGACGTTGTTGCCCTCGCGCAGCAGGCCGGCGTAAGGGGAGAGATCGATCAGCTCGAAACCGCCATTGGCCTCATGCGAAACAATCTTCTTCGCCTTGGCTCCCTGGCCTTTGCCCACGCCGCGGCGCAGTGCTTCCTTGCCATTGAGGTAGAGGATGAAGGCGTCATCGTAGCTGATGCTGAGCCAGAGCTTGTGGGCATCGTTGGGCTGGTCGAGCTTGATGGACCGGCGGATGTATAGGCTGCGGAACTTATGCTGCATATCGAGCACGGTGCTGTCATCCTCATCGCCGTAGCCGAAGCCGGCTTTGCCAAGTTTCCATGAGGAGATATCGAAATCGGCCGAGGTCCAATTTTCCGGTGGAGTGGCTCCGGCGAGGTAGTGCCAGGTGGCGTTGCGCGGGATGAGGTGCTTGCCAGCGGTCGGCGGGCCGGGTTTCCATGGTTTGGCGATGCGCTTGGGCGTGACCTCTTTGGTTTTATCGATGAAAAAGCGATCGAGGATCCGACCCTCGCTATCGAGCATGATCGCCTTCAGTTTCTTTCCGGTGATCGTGAAAAGGGTGGAGCCGTGGATCACCAGGCTGCGCTTCATGACAGGTGAGAAGCCTTTGCGGCGAAGCGTCGTGCCACCGTGGCCGGTGACTACCTGGACGGTGCCTTGATTCGGCTTGAGGCCGGGGCTCTTCTGATAGGCCCCATCGCCGGTAATGTCGCCATCACCATCGTCGAGAACCTTGTTTTCCGCGACCGTTGGCGTCTCGTAAGCGCCGTCGATCAGCATCGAGCGCTCGTAAATGTGCGAGTGTCCGGTGAGCACAAGATCGACACCCGCGGACTCCAGGATCGGCATGATGTGCTGGCGCATCTCGATGAGTTGGTGCTCCGTGTCACTATCGTGCGATCCTTTGGTGTAGGGTGGGTGGTGCCAGAAGGCGATGATCCAGTCGGTCTTCTTAGGGGAGACCCGGGCGAGATCTTCGCGCAGCCACTGGGCCATGGACGCGGTCGGGCGGCGATCGAGGTCATGGGAGTTCAACACGATGAAATGGGTGCGGGCGTAGTCGTAGGAATAGTAGGATTCCTTACCGGACGGTGCGCCCCCGGCTTCTCCCTTGGTGGGGTTGACGTAGGCGTCATAAAACGGGCCGACGCCTGTGGCTCCGTTTGACGTGTGACCTTCGTGATTTCCCATCGCAGCCCAACAGACGGTGTTGCGCAGGGTGGTTTTATACATGTTGAAAAACTTGTTCTGAAACTCATCATCCTTGCCGCGGGTGTAGGCCATATCGCCGACGTGCACATACATGTCCAAGGACCGCTGGTGCTTGCGATTGTATTCAATCATCGCCTGGTGGACTTTCTGTTGGATCGGCTTGCCGGTGCCGGAGTCGCCGACGGCCCAGAAATAGAGCTCACGTTCCTTTCCTGCCACCGGATGGGTGCGGAAGTAGTAGCTGCCGTCGTCCGGGGTGATGCGTTTGTCACCGTGGTAAACGGCGTAGTAGTAGAGGGTATCAGGCTCTAACCCGGTGATGGCGGCCTCGAACTGGTAGGTGCCGTGGGGCGCGGTCGACAGCGGCGGCGTCCCGGGTGCGGCGTGCTTTTTGGTCCGTCTCGTCAGGATCTGCTGACCTTGGCAGACTTGGTCCAGCTGATCCTTGGCCTTACCGTAGCGAACACTGGGGACGACTTCGCGGTTGCTGCGCCAGACGATGTGGATCGATGTGGGGGTGGCGAGCTGGAGATAGGGAGATCGTGTCACCGCTGCCTGAGCACTGGTGCAGGCTAAGCTTGAGATGAAGCAGAGTAGGAGAAGGTAGTTCTTGCAGAGACGATGAAGCATAAGGGGTGTGAGTAAGGTCAGATAGGATACGTCGGTGAGCCTACATATTTCTCAGCGATTTCGCGGCATCGCTGCGGGAAGCGACGATCGCTGGCACCAGGGTGGCGACCACGCACATGACAAAGGCGAAGATGAAGACACCGAGAAACTCCTCAGCGCGGATGATCGCCGGCAGGCCATCGAAGCCATTGAAATCAGAGGGGAAGGGGTCAAAACCCCAGGAGGCGAAGACGTTGAGGATGGACTGACGGTTGACGATGACCAGGTAGCCGAAGCCCAGTCCCAGCAGTCCGCCGAAGAGACCGATGATAATTCCCTGGTAAAGGAAGACCCGCACCAGCTGGGCGGGGGCGGCACCGAGGGCCTTCATCACACCGATTTCACGTTTCTTCTGAATGGTGACGGTGAACATCACGGCCATGATGGAAAAGGCGGAAACCATCATGATGAAAGATAGCGAGAAGGTAAGGAGCTGGCGCTGGGTTTTGATCAGGGAGAACTGCTGCTGGTGATCTTCCATCCAGGTGCGGGCCTGCCAGGCGCCATCGGTGGGCATGTTTTTCAGGATGGTCTCGTTGAGCACACGCGCGGCGTGGTAGGGGTCGTCCAGTCGCAGCGCGATGCCACGCACTCCGTCGCCTAAACCTGCCAAGTCCTGACCGGTGGGGAGGGGGACAAAGACGTCCGGGCTGTAAGCGTGGCGTGTCGCCTGATAGATGCCGATGACTCTCAGGTCTTTAGGCAGCACGATGGTCTTCATCTGCTTCACATCGGTGATGTCTTCCTCCTTGGTGTCGACGGCTTTGAGCGACTCAAAAAGCTCGATGGCTTTGGCCATGGCTCCTTTTTCAAAAACAAACACACCGCTGGCATCCGGGTGCTCGGTGGTGCGTTCCTTGAAGTTGGTGAGCTGCTCGCGGACAGATTCAATGATCTCGCTCTCGCCGCTACGCAGGTTGCTATCGCGCAGGATGACCAGACGATTATAATAGAGGTCCTCAAGTGCGGTGATCGGCACAGTTTCGCGCTCGTCCTCGGTGGTGACCATGGATTTCATGTCCGCGAGGATGGCATTAATCTGCTCGGCGTAGGTGGTGTAGGCGGGGGCCGAGCCAATGCGATCGAGCACCGGCTGGAGCTGCTGCAGGTTGCGATTGGTGTGGATCTGGATGGTGTCGCCAACGTTGATGCCAAACTTTTCTGCGGTCAGGGAGGAAACTACGGCGGTCTCACCCAAGCCCATGTCTGCATGGCCATTGCCCGGTTTGATCAGGTCCTGGAGCGACTTCATCTGGGACTCGTTCATGGTATCGATCGCTTGCATCGATGCTGGAGCCACCGCGCCGTCGCGGTCGAGCAGGATGAAATCGTTCACTAGGGCGTAGGCGCTCTCGACGCCCTTGAGGGAGGTCATCGATTGCTCCACGCGTCGCCATTCCGCCTCGATATTATGATCCGGCTCCTCTTCGGGGTCTGCCCACGGCAGCACGCGCTCGATGGTGATGTGCGGCGTGTAGCTGAGCACCCGCTCCTTGACCAATTTTTCAAAGCCACCGAAGACCGAGAGCACGACCACCAGCACCATCACACCGATGGCGACCCCGGCCAGTGAGATCAGGGTGATCACAGACACGTGGGTGCGCAGTGGGTTAAGATAGCGCAGGGCGAGCAGCAGGCTGAAGTTTTTTCTAACGATGACGTTGGTGCCGGGTTGTTTGAGGCGGCGAAAAAATGATACCTTCCTGCCCTCTTGTCCAATGAATAGTCGCTCTGGCGCTGTCCCTACGGAAAATTACCGCCGCAGCGTCAGGGGCTGGCTTTCCGGCAGCATCGGCTTGAGCGTCAGGCTACCGATGTCCAGAGTCATTGTGACCGCCCCGCTTTGTTGCTGATCAAAGACGGTGATGTTGAGTTTTTCCACCGTTTTAAGCCAGCTCTGGGTGACTCGCTCTTGGCTCGGAAAGTGGTAGTTGGTGGTTACGATTGCCTGCGGTGACACCGCTTGGTAGAACTCGTAGCTGCCGGTGAAATCGCCGGAATTGCGGCCCATGACGATGACATCGGCGCTGAGGTCCATGCCGGAGTCCAGCATACGGCGCTCAGTGGTGTAGCCGGCATCGCCGGTGAAAAGAATCCGCCACCCATGCCAGTGGAGACGTAGGACCAGGCCGGTGTCGTCGGCCAGTCCGTAGCCGTCCAACTCCGCCGGTGCGTGTAATGTTTCCAAATAAGCGCCAGGCTCGATTTGGAACTTTTGTCCGAGACGGGGGATCACTAAGCGGCAGTGCTCGGCTTCGGCCTGTGTGAGAAATTCGCGATAGCTCGGGCTGCGGAGATCGGTGCGTGGGATCAGGGCCTGCTTGGGATGGAAGTTGCTCAGGCAGTGGCTCATGCCGCCGCTATGCCCGGCCTCTGCATGGCTGATGATCAATGAGTCCGGGGAAACCCTCAAGGCATTCAAGGTGGGCAGCACATGCCGATACAGATGATCCTGCCTACCGCAGTCTAACAATATCCCACCACCGAGATCAATGATGCTCGCTCCGCCACCTTGGGGGATGTCGAAGACGATGATGCGATTGCCCGATTCCGTGTCGGTGGGGCGCAACCAGTGGCTGCCCGGTAGTTCGGCGAAGACGCGGGCGGTGGAATAGGTGGCCTTGGCGATGGCCGCGTTGGCATGGTTGATGGTAACCGCTGCCGGTTGCCAGAGTACTCCTGCAGCCAGTCCCAGCATAGCCAGCGCGAGAATGAAGAAAACCATGAGCATCAAAGGAATGCCGGCGATCACCGCAATCGGGGTGACGATGCCAAAATGCAGCCACATCAGCGGCGCCGATCCCATCCAAGCGGCCAGCGAGATGGACAGTGAGTTTTTCAACCACTTTCGCCCGTTCAAAATACGTTCCTGCCATGGGCTGAGTAGGAGGTGCGGCATGAAGGGATCGATCTCCCCCATGGGTCTCAGCACCCTTGCCCAGATTCCCGCGAGCATGGCGAGAGCTAACAGGACGCCATAGGAAAGCTGGAAACCCGGGGTGAAAAGCTGATGCCCGTCCCAGAGTAAAACCACCACCGCGCTGGCGGCCAGGCTGTTGATTAAGGTGGGCCTCCTCTGGATCAGGAAACCTGAGAGAAACACCGTGGCCATCAGAACGGCGCGCACGGATGGTGGTCGCAGCCCGGTCACTCCCGCATACATCGCCATGCCCAGGATGGTAAAGGTGATCAAAGCCCAGCGAGGCACCCGCAGGAACCACAATACCAGACCAATGATGGTGCCCACCATACCCACGTGCAGCCCACTCACGGCAAAAACATGCAAAGTGCCGCTGTTACGGAAGTCTTCTAACATCGCAGAAGGTTTGGGAGGTCGTTCCCCTAACACCACCGCGCGAATGAGCTGGGCTTCTTGAGAATCAGCGGCAAGACCGGCCGTCATCTTTTCACGCAGCACCGTATTCCAGCGCGACATGGTGCGAACCGGAACCCTCGGCCAGCTGACGCCAAGCAGCTCGGGCGCCTGGCTGGGATGCATGATGAGATTGGTTCCCTGACGGTGCAGCCAGGTGCGGGAGTCAAAGCCATATGGGTTCCGCAATTTCGGAACGGGTGTCAATTTCCCCGCCACTTGAATCACATCGCCATACTGCAGCGGTGGATCTGGTCGCTGTGAAAAGGGGACGTCATTGGAAAGCTGAACCCGCACTCTGTTGGGCAGCTGGAGTTCAGGTGGCGTTTCGGTGACCTTGATCAGGTAAGGCCCCATACCGCGTGGGCCGGCATCGACCACGACGCCTTCGATTTTCAGATGAAGGCTATGATAGGTAGGATCGAGCGCTGTCAGCCACTTCTGTTGATTCTCAATGGTCCATCCATGCAGACCGTAAGCGAGCGCGAGGCCCGTCAGCATCAAGACGGGCGTGGTTTTTCTGACGGCTAAGCTGATCAAGCAAGCAGCCGAAGCCAGTGGGAGCCACCATGTCAGTCCCCATTGATCGGCCAGCAGCACACCGGCTAGCACTCCCAGCACCAGAGACCATAGCGGGCAGCGTGAGAAAACGCGAAAGATGGAACGGTGAGATGCCACAAGTCGAGAAGCCTATCATGAGCAAATTCCGGGGCAAGAATGCACTTGCGGCTGACGCGATTGGAGGAGCTGGAGCAGCGCTTGTTACATGGCCCCCATCTCACGCAACTTGTGCGTGGCATTCGCAGAGTGGCGCGTCTCCGGGAAGAGCTCGATCATCTGCTGCAGAATGGAGATCCCCGAAGCGGTGTCTTCTTTATCTTCAATGTAAATTTCAGACAGGCGGCTCATGAAGTAGGCGGCATCGTTGACCGGCCACTCGTGGCTTTCCAATGCGGCCCGAAGTGTTAGAATCGCGGCATCCGGGTCTTCGAGGTTGTCGTGCTGAATTTTGGCGACCTCTACCCATGGCAGGCGATTGTAAGGATCGTCATCCATGACGCTGCGATAAACTTCGATGGCGTCTTCATAGTCGCCCCGGGCGTAGGCAGCGCGGGCATCGTGCAGGGGATCGGCCTCCACCATCTCATTGGAGTCGAGCACCATATGAGTGGCTCGGTCTGTGATGGCGGGCAGCACATACATGATGAATAAAATCCCGGCATAAACACCGGCAAGCATCAGAGCTGGCAGCTGATAGACGGCACTGGTGTCGTCTTGAGGGTCAGTATTCACAAATGTGGCGGTTACCACGCCAGCTACGATCAGGAAAATGATTCCATGCACAATCCACTTTGTCATAAGAACTAAGTTATTATCACAGTGAGTTAGGGAAAAAAAGATAGAATGTAGGCGATTTTTTTAACCAGCAAATGATGCGAGTTCTCTCGCCCCCCTGCGTCATGTAGCGCTAGCCACTTAGCCCTTACATGCGGCGTGCATTCCGGCCTTCATCGATCAATTTCCAGAAGTGCTTGGATTTGGAAAGCTCCTCGTCTTCGGAGAGTGGCATCTTGGAACGGAACATGAAGTCTGAGAACGAGTTCTTATTCATGACCCGATGCACGATCACGGTTTTGTCACTGACTTCGAAATAGATCCGGTAGTCGTCGGTGCGGAATCGATACAGGGTGGTGCCGTCACGCACCATCTTGCCCAGCCGCTCGCCATCGTCACCTTCTTGGGTATCGAGGTCCTTGAGGTCGGATTCGCTCACCTTGAAGGCGTCGAGCAGCTCGAGTTGATCGAGCGTGTCCAGTCTGGAAATTTCCGCGGCACTGATTTCGTTGAATACTATTTGGAGCACGTCTCCAGCAAACACCGAAAGCGGGCAAAGCGCAAGCACTTCACTGAGCGCGTCCGCTTGATGGGGACTTGCCAAGGGCCATAAGTGGCACCATGCTAACGCCGCACAGATGTTGATTTCGATTCCCCAACGACGCCGCTCCCTGCGGATCCTGGCGGCCACCCTATTGATGGTGGTCCTGCCGTCCTGTGCCAACTCGACGAAAGTGAAACCCATGGTGAAAGACAAACCGCGACTCGAGGACAAGCAATATGTCAGCTACGATGGCGATCGCTTAGGCTACAAAAAATGGCTGCCGAAAAAAGAGGAACCGAAAACGGTAGTGATCGGAGTCCACGGTATTTCCGGGCATGCTGGGGACTACGAGAACCTTAGTGACTACCTGAAGAAAAATGCGCCTGATACCGCGCTCTACGCGGCAGAAACCCGAGGTCAGGGGCTCGATCCCAAAGTCGAACGGCGTGGTGATATCCGCAGTGCCAAATCTTGGTATAAAGATCTCTACACTTTCACCGCGCTTGTGCGAAAAAATCACCCTAATGCCAAGGTCATTTGGTTTGGCGAGAGCATGGGCTCGCTGATTGCTACCCACGCCTATTCTAACACGCCTCCGGGGATGAAGAAGCCGGATGCGTTGATCCTTTCCTCTCCCATCGTCGGGATTCAGAACAAGCTCCCCCTGTGGAAAGTGGCCGCCGTCAGGATCAGCACCTTTTTGCTCCCGACCCTGCGGATCTCGCTGGAATCGCTCTCCGATGGCGAACGGGCTGTGGTCACCCAGGATGACATCCACGAAGAGCAGGCGGCAAAAAATGCCTGGTATATTCGCCGTTACACCCTGCGGTTACTACTCACCCTCGGCGATCTGGCGGAGGAAATGCCGGAGATGGCGGAGTCGATCCGATGCCCGGTGCTGGTGCTCCATGGAGGCCGCGACATCTTTACCCCGGAAGAGAATGTGAAGGAGTTTTTCCAACACCTGCCGGAAACCACCACCAAGGCTCGGAAATACTACCCTGACTCCTACCACTTGCTGATGTATGATCAACATCGCGAGCGTATCTTCAAGGATGCTGCCAACTGGCTGAAAAAGGTCCAATAAAGAGGCTCTTCCAGTCGTTGTTCCAGAAAGGATTAGCGAATGAACCTCATTTTATAACATTGCAAATTTGCCCATAGAGATGAATGTGAAACCTATGATTCGTTATTCGCAAAGCCGCAGCAAGTTATCCTCAGGTAGCCGATGGCTGGCCGCCTGTGTCCTCTGCGTGTCGCCCATTCTCAGTGCTGGGCATGCGTCTGCGGCAGCCGGTGGTGGAGAGCAAGCTGCCAGCGTCGAGCCGGTTTCCGATCTCGCTACCTTGATTGCCGAGCTGGGTGACGAGTCATTCACCACCCGCGAGAAGGCCATGGCCACGCTCTGGCAGAAAGGCCGACCTGCACTTGCCAGCCTGCGCAACGCGGCCGCTGCCGGGGATCCGGAAGTGCGCGCCCGGGCCGAAGAGCTGATTCTTTATATTTCCGCCGGCGTCCTCCCCGATAGTCCGGAGGAGGTGAAGCAGTTGGTGATGGAATTTTCCACAGGCGACATCGAAGGAAAACTGGTCATCTTGCGCAAGCTCATGGAGCTCAGCCAATGGCGCCAGGTGATCCATCTGGCCAACATCGAGCCCCTCGCCGAATCGCGCGCACGCATGGCTGAGCTGGTGCAAATTTCCGCCGGTCAAGCAGCCCGCGAGGCAATTGTGGCCGGTGATTTCCAACTCGCCGCCGACGTTCTTGAACTCACTGGAGACAACGAAACGAACATGGGCATGCGTGCCTGGTTCTATGTCCGTCAGGGGCAGCTCGACCAGCAATTGAAGCTGGCAGCCGGCATGCCTGGGCAAAAAGGTGCCCTCTGGAGAATGTCGCTGCACCGAGCGAATGGTAACCTGAAGGCCGCCATCAAAGAAGCTGACCTTGCCGGACTGAATTTACTGGCAAATGGCATGCGTATTTTCACCGGCAATGCCATGCCGTGGCTTGATGCCAGTGGTCAAAACGGCCAGGTGAGCGCCATCCTCGGACTTTCCTATCAGCTGCAACGGGCACGGCTCGAAGGGAAAACCAAGGAGGCCGATCTCATTGCTCGCGAACTCGTGCGCATGGTCAACGGTGACGATTCCGCACCGCAGGCTGCGATCTGTTTGGCTGCCAATGGCTACCGTGACGAGGCGATTGGGCTGTTAACCAAACATGACGTGATCACGGCCATCGATTACTACGATAGCATCGAGTCGCCCGAGCGTTGTTTGGAGTTGTTAGGCATCGAACGCGATGCAAAATCTCCCTACAGCAAGTGGGTCGCTAAGAACACGGACGCCGCGATGGACGATGACCATGATCAGGAAGAGTATTTTGAGCGTCTCCTGATACTGACCAGCTTCCTATACCGCCACGGTGAAGGCGAGCACTGCATGGCCGTCATGTCGCCGCTGATGAAGGCACTCGAGGAGGACGGAGAAGACGCTTGGTTTGAGCTGTTGCCGCAAATGCGCGTGATGGATCTCGGCTGGCTGGCAGTGAAATTTATCCAGAAACGAGGGAACGAGGACAATCTGATGGACGTCAGCGTGTCGAAACTTCTCGGCTCCAATAAAACCGTCACGGAAATGTGGTCGGCGGTGAAAAAACGTCACCCTGAGGATCTCAATGAGGCCCTTCGCGAGCTGTCCCTGCTCGCTGGCATCATCGCCGATCCGAACAACGAGACCGACGCCATTCATCAGGCGCTTCTCGCCGAAGCTCAGGATCCGCAGCAGAACAATGGCATCGCCCAGAACCTGCGTGTTGAGTCGCTGTATGCCTTTGCTGTCAATCGGAACGACTTCAAAGCTGCGCTCGGCATCGCTGAGAAGCTGGCTGGAAAAAATGCCCGCTGGGCCAATGCCAAGACCTTTCTCGACTCCGCGATGAACCGCTGGGCCGAGCTCGAACCGGTCTACGCGGCCGAAGCGGAGGAGAAACCAGGCAACTACCTCAACCTCGCCAAGTGGAGCCTCACTCTGCGCAAAATGGGGAAAAAGAAACAGGCCGCCAAGCTTTACGATCGTGCCCTGATGCTGACCATGGGGGATGCCTCCGCGTTGAACCAGGTGGCGGCTGAGCTTTCCAGTGCAGGCTACGATGATGAGGCGGTGAAAATGTGGGAACATGCCGCCATCATGGCATCGCCCGGTGGGACCGATTTCCAAAGCTCCATTCTCTACCTCTCGATCTACGGTGAGAACCTCTACCTCACCAAGCAGTGGAGCAAGGCCGCGGCGATTTCCGAAGTCTACTCCCAGCTGCGTATGCGGGGGCAGAGCAACGATGGTGTGCTGCTGGCCCTGCGCGGTCGCTTCAATGCCGAGTTTGGTCAGGGAATGGCGTTGCTCGAGAAGGGACAGCGCGACCGTGCGATCGCCAAGCTGGACGCTGCCCGCAAGTTGATCCCCGGCGATGGCTCGCTGGCGGATGTCTTTTTCCCCGCGCTGAGGGAGGCTGGCATCGACGAGCATTACAACCGCTGGTTCAACGACAGCTACGAGCACGTCAATGCGGCCTGCAAACTCTACCCGGAGTCACACAACTCACAGAACACCGTGGCCTGGTTGGCTGCCCGTGCTGTGCGCCGACTCGACGATGCGCTGGAGCATTCGAAAAAAGCTCTGAGCGTCCGCCCTCATCAAGGCGCTTACCTCGATACCATGGCGGAAGTTTGGTTTGCCAAAGGAGATCGTCAGAAGGCCATCGACTGGTCGGAAAAAGCCGTCGCCAGTAGCGTCTCCCATGCCCACGGCAGCCCCCGCACCCACACCCAGGTGGTGTTAAACTTTAACCAGCTGAGCAAGCAGTTGGATCGATTCAAAACTGCGCCCATGCCACGCTAAGGCAGCCGTTCGCCATCTCTCCTCGTTTTCAGTATCTCTATGCAGCGGCTCATCATTTTCCTCTCCCTTCTGCCTATTCTCTTGGCGGTGATTCTCAGGAAATTCAATGCAGACCGGGTGCTGCACAGTCTCAAGGAGAAGCGCCTTGCGAAGCCTGCGGAAGAGGTGTCACGGAGGATGTTGGACTCGGTCAGCCAGAGCCAAGTCGAGATCAAAACGCCGGCCCGCAGGTGGTCGGCCGCCCCCGATCATGGCAAAGAATGGCTGGTGCTGCCCCCGGGGGTGGCCAGCGGTGTGAGCGCCAGTTCTCATGGCAAGGCCGCGCTGCAGGTGGGGCTGTATTTGTTGTCGCTCAGGGAGCCCAAGATGCTGGCTCGCCGACAGTGGGCAATCCGTTTTGGTCACGTCTTCCCCGTCTTCACCACCGTGGTGATGGCCTTTGCTCTGGTCGTTCGCGCGGTGCCCGCCGTTTGGGTGTTGGCAATCATTATGGCCTCCTGCGCCCTCGCCGCCTGCGCCCAGTTTCTCACCATCACAGCAGAACGCCGCGCCGCCGATCTGGCCTGTGTTGTTTTGGAGAAAAAGCGCATCTTCCCCCGGCTCAGTGATGAAGAAGCCGTGGTGAGCGCCACCCGTGCCTGGTCGTGGCGATCCTGCCTGCCCGGCATCTTGTCTCGGCTGGCCCCTTGATGTCATATTCGGGCTCGATGGGTGCGTATGGTCTTACAAAAAACAAACATTTAAGAGTCTTGTCGCGAGTTAATTGTGTAAGGTTTTGTCGTTGGGCTTTCATTTCTTACATTGGCATCAAAGAGTGTTTGATTCCTCACATTAAGCGTGCTAGGTGTAGGTGTAATCAACGATTTTAGGCTATGCATTCATTGAGTGTGGCTTGGACTCGGAGCTTATCCCAAAACCACCTCCTCATTCTCTTCCCCCCCATCTTATTCGAACTCGAATAATAAACCCAAGGGTAGAAAATGAACAAAAACACAAAACAACGATTAGAAGTCGATCCACGTCGATCGAAGACCTCCCTATTGCTGGGGATCACCGCCTTACAGCTGATGGCTCCCTCTCTGGCAGGTGCAGCCACCACCACCCTCATTGGAACGGGAGGGCTAGATCCATGGGTAAGCCAAGGGGCAGTCCAGGCGCAAGTGCCTTCACCGGATGCTGGGACTATCAGTGTCTCTGTGGCTGTGGCTGGCACGCAAAGCGATACGGTGGGTAACTGGGATATCAGTGGCGAAGGAGCGAGTTCTGTTTCTGCATTGAGTGTCACGCTCGTATCATGGGCCGCAGAAACGGAGGTCACCACCGGCTCGGTGAAATTCAATGTCGCCACAGGAGGCACAGATTTGGGCGTGCTGGCTCAAGTTCCGGTCAACATGGTCTGGTCGGCGTCCCTGGGCGTTTCCGGAGTGACGTATGATGCAAACACGAAGTATGATGTGAGTTTCGATCTCGCGGTGGCGGCAGGATTCTTAAGTAATCTCGCCGCAGTGGGGGAGGGCATCTCATTCCGAGCTGTGGACGGCAGTGGCAACACGGTCGGCGGTTTGGCCTCCGGTGATTTTATTGATCTGGCAGGGCTTTTGGGCGGAAACCCATCAGGCACTTACACCACCTCATTCACCACGGGGAGCACCGCACCCACCGGGGACATCGAACTTCAATTTGTAGCGGCTAAAGGTCTCAGTGCGGAGTTACTTGGTGCCAGCACAGAGTATGTGGAAATCTCCGGACTCAGCATGGATGCCACGCTGGTGCCTGAACCGAGGGCCGCGGCGCTGTTGGGGCTCGGTGCCTTCGCTCTGATTTTCAGAAGGCGCGTATAAGCTGGATCAGCTCTTCTCACCCTCCTGCATCTCGCGTGCAGGAGGTTTTTTCGAGGCTTGAAAGACTTTTGCTAACAGATTTAAAAAGTAGTGGTTCAGACTTGGCTTTTTGGCTAGGAGATAGGTGTAGCTGTGAGAGTCAGCAACGGACGATACCCAACAACTATGATGAAAGCCTTCTTTCCAATCAGCGCCCTGATCGCGATGGCTGTAACGAGCCTGTGTGTGAGTTCCTGCAGCACGCCTCCGCCGGCGCCGGAACCCACCTTCACCACGAGCGAAAAGAAAAAGCCGAAGATCACCATCCACAACAACTCCTCCCGCAAGATTGTGGTGGGAGTCGAGGGGAGGGAGAAACGTTTCATCCCCGTGCCGGCGCGCTCCAGCCGTGTGGTCTATCTCAAATCCGGCGTCTACAAATACGCCGCGGCAGCCCACAACACCCGCACGATCTCAGGTTACAAATCCTTTGCCCCAAACCGCAGCTACACCTGGAATTTCGGAGTGAACTGAGGAGGACTGGTAAAGCGATGCAACACCCAGGTCTCTTCCTTCGCGGATGGGTCCTTTTTTTCGCTCTGCAGCGGCGGAGGATTTCCCCGGGCAAAACTCTCGCCCACAGCGGCATCCTCTGTATCATCCGCCGCGTATGACTGAAAGTTTTCCGCGAATCGTCTTCATGGGCACGGGCGACATCGCCCTGCCATCATTTTCTTCCTTGTTGGGAAAAGGCTTGGTCGCTCTGGTGACGCAGCCCGATAAGCCGGTGGGACGCAAGCAGGTGCTCACTGCGCCACCGATCAAATCCCTCGCTCTCGAGCACGACATTCCGGTGCTCCAGCCCGAGCGCGCCCGGGAGGCTAGCTTCCTTGCCGAGCTCCGCGACCTCAATCCGGACATCATCGTGGTCATGGCCTACGGCCAGATCCTCTCGCAGGCACTGCTCGATATCCCCAGCGTAGCCTGCATCAATTTGCACGCCTCCTTGTTGCCGAAATACCGTGGTGCCGCTTGCATTCAGGCCGCCATTGATGCCGGCGACTCCCATAGCGGGATCACCGTGATGCACGTGGTCAAGGCGCTCGATGCCGGCGATATTATTCTGAAAAAGGACATCGCGATCGGTGAGCAAGAAACCGGCGGCGAATTGCACGACCGACTCGCCGAGCTGGCTCCCGCGGCCCTCAGCGAGGCACTCGCCCAGTTAGTTGATGGCAGTGCCTCCCGCACCCCTCAGAACGAAGAGGAAGTCAGCTACATTTCCAAGCTGATGCGCGAGCACGGAGAGATCGATTGGTCGATGTCTGCGGAGCAACTCGAACGCCGCGTCCGCGCCTACCATCCATGGCCAGGGACCTCGACCAGTTTCACCGATAAAAAAGGTCGCCAGCGGCGATTGAAAATTTTCCCACCGGTCGCCGTGGCGACTCAAGCGGATCAACTTGATCCGGGGAAAGTCATGCTAACAGATGACGGGCAGCTGCAGGTCTCTTGCGGAGCTGGCAGCCTGACCGTCACCGAGGTCCAGCCCGATGGCTCCCGCCGCATGAGTGCGGAAGACTTTCTCAAAGGCAATGCCTTGGAAAATGGCGACCAACTCGGTTGATCGGAGTTTCTCGCCACCAAGATCTGGCAGCCTGTTACCAGTCGTCTCCTGGGCCTGTGATTTGTAGCGTGCGTTTGGATTCGATGTATCCCTGCTCTTCGTAGTAGAGCGTGTATTGGAGTTGGGTTTTTTGTAAGCCTGCTTGGCCCCGTTGCTGTATCCGGAAGCTTGAACCCGATCGATGATGCGCGGTTGGAGTCGTTTCACGGATCTCTCTTTGAACTTGTCCACGCTGAGGTGATGTCGTTGCCCATCGCCAAGCGTTTGGCGATCTCTGTCAAAACTCAGTCGTTTTGGCTGGTCCGTCTGTTGAGCGAAAAAATGTAGAGTCCGACGGCGAGCCAGATCAGCGCGAACGAAACCAATCTGAGTGGCGGTAGGGGTTCGTGGTAGGTTAGCCAGCCGATCAAGAACTGCCCGGTGGGGCCGATGAATTGCAAGATGCCTAATAAAGACAGGCTGATGGCGCGGGCACCACGGGCAAAGAGCAAGAGCGGCGTGGCCGTCGCGGCACCGGTGGCGATCAGGAGCCAGGTGGAGTGGGGGTCACTGCCGAAGCTTCCCGTGGACTGCGATGACACGAACAGCAGGTAAGCCAAGGCAAGCGGCAACATCAGCGAGGCCTCGAGGGCCAATCCATCGAGCGAGCCCAGCGGTGATTTTTTCCGAATCATGCCATAGACGGCGAAGGAAAAGGCCAGTCCGAGGGCTGCCCACGGCACACCCTGCACCGCGCGGAATTGCAGCGCCACGCCACCGGCGGCCACTGCGATGGCGAGCATCTGCAGGCGCGAGTGTTTTTCGCCAAGAAACAGACGGCCTAACAAGATGTAGAGAAAGGGGTTGATGTAATATCCCAGTGCCCCTTCGAGGATGCGATCGTTCAAGGTCGCCCAGACATAGATCAGCCAGTTCGACGACAAAGTGACCGCGGCTAGCAGGTGGATGGCAATAATCTTGCGCGACCTGAGCGCGGCCAGAGTGGTTCTCACCTTGCGCTGACTGGTGAGGATGACCACCAAGATCACCAAGGTCCATACCACCCGATGTGCGGTGAGTTCGAGCACGGGGATGTGCTCCAGCGTTTTCCAGAAAAGTGGCAGCACACCCCACACCACGAAGGCGGCAACAGCGGCGGAGGTGCCATGGGATGATTTCTGCATCGGCGGCACGATAGTGAATGAAAGGCCGAATGCGATGACAAAGGCTGGGTGGATGGCGAATTAATTCACAGAAATCTGCCATCGCGTGGACTTGCTAGTCCGTGCTAGTGTTTGAGCACACGGTGCCGCGCCGTGGCTTCCAGATGAAACCGACACCACGTGAAAAATCAATCATCCCCCAGTCTTGGGATGTGCCTGAGGCGATGCTCCATGGCATTGGTAAGAAGGCGGGGCGGCAGAAGATGATCCGTGAAGACGATCACATTTTGCTGATTCTGCACCAGCTGCCAGAGTTGGGCGACGATGGCCGGAGGAAACGATCACTGTTTTGGCGCAATCCGGCCGGACAGTGGAAATCGAAACGTCACGGCGATGGTATCGAGTCCCTACAAAAGCATGTGCAGATCTTTGCCAAGGCCGTGGAGAAAGTGGATGCCAAGCTTGATGTGTCCAATGACGCTGGCGATTACTTGGAGGTGCTCCGCGTCGCCACGCCGCTGCACCGCTCGTGCCGCAATAAGCTGGCTGTGCTCGAAGAGCTGCGCGATGTGCTGCCGGAAGATGCCGAAGTGATGTCCTTACGCGACTGGGCGCTGGGCTTGGAGCGCTCGACAGAATTCATCTGCGCCGACGCCCGGCATGGGATGGATTTCTGCATGGCGGAGAGTGCCGAGCGGCAGGCCCGAGCGTCTCGTGACGCCGGTGATGAAGCCCGGCTATTGAACCGACTGGTCGCCTTCTTCTTTCCCGTAGCTACTCTGGCTGCCATCGGTGGCATGAATCCGCCCGGCGAGGTTTTTGGTTCTCAACAAATTTGGATGATCCTGGCGATCGGACTGGTGGCTGGACTGGTGCTGCACTACTCGAACGTGCTCACTACGTTCCTCAATCGGAAAAAAAGACGAGAGCGCGAAGAGGACTAACTTTGCCTGCTGGACGGCTATTTCTGAATCTGTTATCCATCTTTTCCATGCGTTTGTTGCTACTTAGTGGATGGTGCTGTCTGTTAGCGGCATGCTCCAATGACCTGAATGATGACTTGAGCAGTCCGCCAATTTCCAGCGATCCGCTGCTCGCCAAGGTTGGTTTGATCGATGTGTTGGAGGTAGATCGCACACTGAAGGTGGATCTGCAGTATAAGCGGCCGTCGCCGATCTCTTCCCGTCCGCTCTACGCTCAGGATTTTCAAGCTCTGCTCAAGCCCGCCACGGCGCTGCGTTTGAAAGAGGCAAACCGTCTGGTGAAAGCTCATGGATATCGCATCCTTGTGTGGGATGCCTACCGACCACCTAGTGCGCAGTTAGAGCTTTGGAATGCCTCCGGATACAACGACACCTATGTCGCGAACCCTCACAACGCTCCGTCCCAACATTCCTGCGGCACCGCAGTGGATGTCACCTTGGTCACTTCCAGAGGCAAGCCGGTGAAAATGCCGACCGGCTTCGACTCCGTGACCCCGGAAGCAGCCAGCCACTACCAACACTCCGATCCGGAAATCGCTCGCAACGTGCGCATTCTGCAGTCGGCCATGCGCCGAGCGGGATTTTACCCTTTGCCCGCCGAGTGGTGGCACTACATCGATCGAGACTATCGGCAGTACCCGGAAACCATCCCACTGAGTGCAGTGCGCCCCCGTGGTTAGATTTCTCACCCCCTTTTGCCCATGAAGTTCGCCTCATCTCTCTCGATCGCCGCCACCTTGCTTTGGTCTTGTTTTTCCGTGGATGCCCAGGTGCAGCCGCTGGTGGGCACTTACCTCGGTGATGGTCAACGCAACTATTACGGCAATGCTGCGCCGTCACGCTTGCGGGTTCATTGGAAAAAACACCTTGGCACCGGGACGACAATGGTGGGGCAGGTCGTGCGGAAGTGGAGCGGCAGCGGGTGGACGGGGCAGCCCTTGGTGATCCGCGAGGGAGGCGAGACTTATCTCATCGTCGGCTCCCTGGGGCACAGTATCAAAAAGATGCGCGCCCGCGATGGTCACGTGATCTGGAGCACCGATGTGGGTGATGCGATTAAGGGCACTCCTACCTTTGTCGATGTCGGTGGTGGCGATGCCGAAAGCCGCTACATTTTGATCACCGGCAGTCGTATGGGGAGGCATTGTGACTTCGCCAAAGACCCGGCATTTGCCCTGCATGGCGTTTCCTACACCAGCGGTAAGGTGCTGTGGAAACACAACGTTGTTAGGACGCATAGCAACAGTCGAGATGTCGATGCCTCCGCGGTGATGATTGGCTCGAAAGCCTGCGTGCCTCTGGAAAATGGCAACTTCACCGTGTTCTCTCCGAATCCTTCTAAGGCCAAGGTCAAACATGGCTTTCCGGCGCCCAAGATCTACAAACAACTGCGGCTCTACAAAAGCTCGGATCTAGCGCTTTATCGCAGTGAGCTGTCCTGCGAGTCGTCGCCTACGGTCTATCGGGGCAAGGCCTATGTTGCGGCTGGCTGTGGTCGGGTTTACGCCTGCTCCACCGGCTGGGGTGGGATCGGCTGGACGCTGGATACCGGTGGCGACCTCAACGGCACGATGCCGCTGACCAATGACAATCATCTCTTGTTGGGCGTGGAACGGCAATTCATTCCTGGCAAAGGAGGGGTGATGAAATTTCAGCCCGGGGGCAAAGTGAAGTGGTATTTCCCGCTGCCCAATGTGAGGTTTTTCGAGTGGTCGGGCGGCGTGGTGGGATCGCCGGCGGTGAACCACCGTTATAACTCCGGAATTTCCAAAGACCTCGCCTGTTTTGTGGGGGTGGATGGCATGCTGACACTGGTCAACCATCGGCAACTTCAGCCCGGGGTCACCGTCGCCGGACCACGTGGCAAGCGCTTTCCCACGCCGCTGGTGTTGGATCAGGTGCAGCTGCCCAAAGGATCCATCTCCACCCCCCTTTTCGTAGGGAACCGCATTGTGGTGGGATACGATAATGGCATGGACCTCTACCAGGTCAGTGCCGCTGGAAAGCTCCAACGGCTCGACCGACTCTCCGGGCCGATGTTTGACGCCACGCCGGTGGTCTGGAACGGGCGCATTTACGCAGGATCGAAAAACGGTTACCTGTATTGCCTGGGGAACTGATCGCGCACAGAGAGATTCCATCGCAGAGCCAAAGAAAAAGGGAGCCCCCCGAAGAAGGCTCCCTTTTAAGAGAATGGTTTGCCGCTACCTTACTGATAGCTGGGTTTTTTATGCATGGTGAAGAACTTGTTGGTCAGCATCATGGCATGCGGGTTGCCGGGGAATGGGGTGGAGTCAGGAGGGCGGGGGATGTTTCGGCCGATGGTGGCGTCTTCCGGCTGGGTGGTGGCGATGTTCACTGGAGTGCCCTTGCTGACGAGCCGGAAGAACTTGGGAGCCACATTCTTATGCATCCGCAGGCAGCCGTGGGATGCGGGGAATGGCTTCATCCAGCCGGTGTGGAATCCGTAAGCCGATTTAAATTCGCACCAGTAGGGCATGGGGGTTCCTTTGAACGACCAGCCGGAGGGTTTGTTTCGCAGGTAGGCCGGGCGGACGATGTTGCCTTTGTAGGCGTAGCCGTGGGTATTGGCGCGGCGGTAGTGCTCTTTGTGATAAATGCGGAAGTTGCCGCGTGGCGTAGGATCTTTGGCGGTGCCTACAGTGATCGGCATGATCAGCAGGGGCTTGGAGCCTTCCATGACGTAGGCCAGTTGGTTTTTCAGGGAAACTTTCACCCGCACCTTGGATGGATTGGTTGGCAAGGTGGCCGGGCGATCATAGGCATCATATCGAGCCATGGCGCTTCCTCCTCCAGTGGTCGAGCAGGAGCTGAAGCTGAGACTGGCCAGTGCCGCCAGCGCCAGGAACTTGAGGGTGGGGAGAAGTTTGTTAGTCATCGCATAGGGATACTGGCTATCTCGATGCTTTTAGACAAGGAGGAAAACGCGGCGTGAAATCGCAGATCCGCCAGCTTGTCGCTTGCTTTTTCCTCGAAAAACCCGCATGGAAAGCCCGACATGAAACCTGATAGTATCCAAAAATACCGTGCGTTTCCTGCCGTCGATTTGAAAGATCGCACCTGGCCGGACCGCGTCATTGACCACTCCCCGATCTGGTGTTCGGTGGACCTCCGTGACGGTAACCAGGCACTACCCCAGCCGATGTCCATCGAGGAAAAGCTCGAGTTCTTCGAACTGCTGTGTCGCGTGGGTTTCAAACAAATCGAGATCGGCTTCCCCTCCGCGGCGGATACCGAGTTCAACTTTTGCCGTCGTTTGATCGAGGAAAACCGGATCCCGGAGGATGTCACTATCCAGATTCTAGTCCAGACGCGTGAGCACCTGATCCGCCGTTCCTTTGAGGCGATCAATGGCGCCAAGCGAGCGATTGTGCACATTTACAACTCCACCTCGCCGCTGCAGCGCCGGGTGACCTTTGGTGATGCCAGCCGTGAGGAAATCCGCGACCTAGCGATCGAGGGCACGAAGTTGGTCAAGGAGCTGGTTCCCACGGTTCCGGACACCGAGATCGTGCTGCAGTATTCTCCCGAGTCGTTCTCCGACACCGAGCTCGATTTTGCTCTGGAGTGCTGCAATGAAGTCATCGAGATCTGGCAGCCGACGCCGGAGAAGAAGATGGTGATCAACCTGCCCGATACCGTGCAGTGGACCACTCCTAACATCCACGCCGATATGATCGAGTGGATGGGACGCCATTTGAATCGCCGCGACTCCATCGACATCTCGTTGCACACCCACAACGACCGTGGGACCGGCACGGCGGCCACCGAGCTGGGCCTGATGGCCGGGGCCGACCGTGTGGAGGGCACCTTGTTCGGCAATGGTGAACGCACCGGTAACCTAGACATCATCAATGTGGCGCTGAACATGAACAGCCACGGCATCGAGACAGGCTTGGACTTTTCCAACATCAACGAACTGCGCGCTGTCTACGAACGAGTCACCCGCATGACCGTGGGCGAACGTCATCCTTACGCTGGCGAGCTGGTCTTCACCGCCTTCTCCGGTTCTCACCAGGACGCGATCAAAAAAGGCCTAGACCGCCGCAACCGCGAGCTGAAAGAACAGGATGACTTGGCGTGGGGCGTGCCCTATTTGACCATCGATCCGCAGGACATCGGCCGCTCCTACGAAGCAATCATCCGCATCAACTCGCAGTCCGGCAAAGGCGGCGTGGCTTGGGTGTTGGAACGTGAGCACGGATTGGAACTGCCCAAAACGATGCACCCGCAGGTGGGCAAACGCATTTACGACATGGCTGATGAACAAGGCCGCGAACTCAACATCGATGAGATCCGCGAGGCGTTCTATCAATACTTCGTCAACGTCGACCAGCCACTGGCGGTCAGCGATTACGAACTGGTGCACCACACCGTGGAAAAAGGTCTGGTCGATTGCACGGCCAGCATCACGGTCAACGGCGAGGAGAAGAAAATCGAAGGCCAGGGGAATGGCCCGATCAATGCCTTCACCCACGCCCTGGAAAATGCCGGCCTGAAGAATTTCCAGCTCACCGACTATCGCTCGCACGCGGTGCGCGGTGGTTCGGATGCCAATGCCGCTGCCTACGTGCAGCTGCGCCACGACGATGGTCGGATTCTTTGGGGCTGCGGCATCGACGCCTCCATCGAGATGGCCGGCCTGAAGGCACTGGTTTGCGCGGCGAATTTGTTTTCTGAAACATCCAGCTAACAGAGCATGTTCAGGTTCACCATATTTGGAATCCCGGTCGAGGTAGAGCCATGGTTTTGGCTCGTGATGGCCTATATCGGTGGCGGCTGGTATGCGTTGAAGAGCAACGACCCGACCGCCTACACCGGTGTTCTGCTGTTCATGATGGCAGGATTTATCTCGGTGTTAGGGCATGAGCTGGGGCACGCCTTGACAGGCTGGAAACGCGGAGGCGGCAGCGTCTGGATCCGACTCTGGGCGCTGGGAGGTCTGGCCTATCATCAGGGCGGTCGACTCGATAAGCGTAACCGCTGCGCCATGATTCTGGCCGGTCCGGGTGCCGGTCTCGCGCTGGCGGCGATCAGTATTGTGGCCCTGTATGTGATCTTCCCGACCCCTGAGGCGAACCAGCGACTGCTTTACTACCTCAGCTACACCATGATCCCGCACGAATACATGGTGAACATTTTCCCCGACGAACGCCCGATCTATGGCTTTCTCAATGCCATGATCTGGGTCAACGTTTGGTGGTCGTTGCTGAATCTGATCCCTGTGTTCCCACTCGATGGAGGCCAGTTCATGGATCAATTTGTCAAATCTCGGAAGCTGATGCACAAGATCAGCCTGAGTGCCTGCCTGGTGGTGATGATCCTGATGATGGGCATGCAGATGACCATGGGCCTGTTCTTGTTCGGTTACTTGGCCTACCAGAACTACGTCGGCTATCGGGACGCGGCTTACTAAATGCGCTCCTAGCTGCGGCGTCTATGCTGCCATTATCGCCTGATCTGAATCACCCGGTTGTTTTCGCCTCGGTCCTCCACCGGACCGATGGAGGTGATTTTGCAGTTGGTGACATTCTTTTCCAGAATCAGCTTTGCCTTGGTGCGGTTCTCGATGGTGGATGAGGTCAGTTCCTGGCGACCGCCGCAGATCAAGTAGTTCACTTTTTCCGGCAGCGGGCGTTTTAGGTCTTCCTTGAGGATGAAGGTGCACTGCTGGCCGCAGATGATGCCCAAGCTGGTGCGATCGGTGGGTTCCGACCCTTCGGGTGGACTGAGCAGGGTGAGCTCGTAGGTGGCTTTTTTCGGGATCTCGCCTCGGGTCAGATTGAAAACCGGGTTGTAAGCGACGTCGCTGCGGCAGTTTTTCATCACGATCTTGCTGCCTTTCACGGCGGAGACATCGAAGGAAAAGTCGCCCGGCTCCAGCACGGTGACATTTTCCAACTCCACATCGCCGGTGCACAGCAGCTGAATCGCGCCACGCATGCGCTCGACGGTGGTATTGATCACTTTGATGTTTCTCACGTTGTCGTAGGAACGGATGCCGTCCTCTGTGAGCGGGATCATGCGGTCGCGGGGGATGGGTTGCTTTTTCCGGTAGAGCATGTGGAAATCGTTATCGACAGCGCGACCTTTGACTTCTTTGAAAATGTCATTGGTGGGGCGTATCGCGCCGGTGAAGAAGCAGTCTTTGATCAGGGCTCCATCGACGTTGTGGAAATGTACGCAGTGGCCAAACGATTGCTGATAGACCTTGCAGCGGATCAGCTGGGTGTCGTTGGCGTGGTCGATGGACATGAAGCAATGTTTGTCGAGTCGACCATACGAGCCGGCACCCTTGCCGTAGAAATCCGTGTAGCCGTAGGGGATGGACCCTTGGATGACGAAGGTGCAGTCGAAAAAGCGATTGTGGTCGCCGGTGACCTCGAACTCGTTGCCCGTGGGGTTGTAGGTGGGGTAGGGCATATCGATCACATTGCGAAAGTAGCCACCGATGAAGGTGTTGCGCGCGCCATTGATATGCCATGAGTCCGCCGCGTGAACCTTGCCGGTGAGCTTGCTGACCACGGAGACGGGAGTTTCAAACACGACACCGCGCAGGTCGAAGAAGTTGTTCGATCCATTCACTGCGAAGATGTGTTCCTGGTAGCCTTTTTTCCGATTCCTGCCGACGCCGGGAATGCCTTCGCGGAAAGGGAGGTCAAGCGGCGCGTCCATGGTTTTCGCGCGATAGATGCCGGGTTTGAGCCGGATCTTCTGATTGCTCTGGCGGATGGCATCGCGGAACTCGTTCATCGTGGTGATGAGCTTGTAGCCGGGGCGAATGTCAAATTTTTCAGTCGCCTTCGGCAGCGGCGGAGGCATCCGGGTGATCACCTCCATCGGTGGGTTCTCCGCATACTGAAGCGCGCTGTGAGGTTTCATGGTCGACTCCTGAGCGAGGCAGGGGCTGGCGAGCATGAAGGCAAAGCAATAAGCGTGAATCTGCTTGGTCATTGTGACCCTTAGCGATAGCAAACGGTGATCTCAGCACCAATCAAAATCCCGTGAGAGTGCGACAGCAGAGTGAGGGGTTTTGCTAGAACCGACCTGGCAGCAGAAAGATGGTCACGACCACCAAAGCACCGGTGATCCAGAACAGCTTGATGGTTTTCAGCGCCCAGGGTGTTTTGCTGGAATTGATCCCATCGGAAACCATGGCAAAAGCATGCACCGGCAGCACCCCGATGAAGAGGTAGGAAAGCGGGTGGCCGAAGCTGGTATCGAGAATGCTCAACACCATCATCACGCAGAAAAACAAAGCGACGATGTAAGCGAGGACGCCGAAGAAATTACCGGAGCGACCATGGTCCACGGAGCGGTAGACCCCCTTGACCCGCACGGTGCTCGGTAGGGCATCGCGGTGTTCTCCCTTTTGGGCTCCCACCAGGCTGTGCAGTCCTTTTTCAGGATTGTTTTTGCCGATGGTTTTTTTGAACTTCGTTAGATTCATGGTGGTCTCCTTGGTTGTTAGGACGATATCGTGTCGTGTTGAGCGCGCCTATTACAATTGGAGACCGCTTTTCCAATCGGTGATCGATTATTGACCAAACGAGCACTCGGTTTATCATATTGCCATGGATACCTTTGTGAACATCATCTCGCAGCCCTTCACCTGGGGGCTGATGGTTGGATTATTTTTAGTCATCATGACCTGGAAGCTGATGCGCAAGGACGTCACCTCGCTGCGCAGTGAGAACGCAAGGATTTCCAAAGAAAACCAGGAGCTGCAAGGCCATCTCAACACCCAGCTGAAAATCAACTCGAAGGGCAATGAGCAGTTGCAGCAGCAGCTGGACGAGCTGCGCGAACAGAACGAAAACCTCAGGGTGAATCTCAGCACCGTCGGGCAGAAGGCAGGGCGGGCCGAGATGAAACAGCTGCACCTGATGGAGACCGCGGTCACCGTGATGCGGGAGCAGGCACCCGGCTTTGCCCCCGCCTGGGAGCGTGCCATGCGCGAGGCTGAGAACACCCACGAAGCCGCCGAGGGGGGCTTGAAAAAGCTCATGCGCAAGGTGCTCCCCGGAGGGAAACCAGTGCAGACCATCGAGGACCGTGAGCCGATCGAAGACAGCCAAGAAGTCTAAGGCTGGGGCCGTGATCCTTACGGCTTGCTTCTGAGCGCGTCCCGTGCTTTTCTCCGCCCGTCTCACTGCCTGGGACATCCATCTACTTTAACTTACGCATATCATGAAAATCGTCGTCGCTTACTCCGGAGGTCTTGATACCTCAGTTCTTCTTCTCTGGCTCAAGGAAAAATACAATGCCGAGGTCATCGCTTACTGCGCGGACGTCGGACAGGGTGAAGAACTTGATGGGCTGGAGGAAAAGGCCCTGAAAACAGGCGCCAGCAAGTGCTACATCGGTGATCTGAAAGAAGAATTTGCTGCCGACTACATCTACCCAATGTTCCAGGCCAACGCCCTTTACGAAGGCCGTTACCTGCTCGGCACTTCCATCGCACGTCCCTGCATTTCCAAAGGCATGGTGGATGTGGCGATCAAAGAAGGTGCCGATGCCATCGCGCACGGTGCTACCGGAAAAGGCAACGACCAGGTTCGCTTCGAGCTCTCCGTGGCGGCACTCGCCCCGGACATCAAAATGATCGCCCCTTGGCGTGACGACGAGTTTCGTGCCCAGTTCCCCGGTCGCTCCGAAATGATTGCCTACTGCGAAGAGCACGGCATCGACGTGACCGCCTCCAAGAAGAAGCCCTACTCGATGGACCGTAACCTGCTTCACATTTCCTTCGAAGCCGGCGACCTGGAAGACACCTGGCACGATGCCACCGGCGAAGCCGATCGCGACATGTATGTGCTCTCCGTTTCTCCTGAAGAAGCTCCTGACACTCCCGAGTATGTGCAGTTCCTCTTCGAAAAAGGTAACATCATCGGTCTTCAGTATGACGGATTGGAAAAAGTCATCGCTGACCTTGGCGACTTCAAAGTGGAAGGTGAAAAAGACGGCTACACCCTGCTCTCGCCCTACGGCGTGATGCGCGTTCTGAACTTCCTCGGTGGCAAGCACGGCATCGGTCGGGTGGACATCGTGGAGAACCGCTTTGTCGGGATGAAGTCACGTGGTGTGTATGAAACACCCGGCGGCACCATCATCCTCGCCGCTCACCGTGACTTGGAGACTCTTACGATGGATCGCGAAGCCCAGTATGTGCGTGATGACCTCATCACCAAATACTCTCAGCTGGTTTACAACGGTTTCTGGTTTGCTCCGGAACGCGAAGCCATTCAGGCGCTGGTCACCTCGACCCAACAGACGGTTTCCGGCGAAGTTCGCCTCAAGCTTTACAAAGGCAACTGCATGCAAGCAGGTCGCCGCTCGCCGCTCTCGCTCTACAGCGAAGACGTCGCGACGATGGAAGGTGGAGCCGAAGAGGCCTACAACCAGAACGACGCCACCGGCTTCATCGCTCTGAACGCCCTGCGCCTCAAGGCCAGCGCGCGCCAGAATGGTTAACCGGTTCACTGGTTGATGAGTTGACTGCTCAGCCAGTCAACAAATTAGCCAATTAACTCACCATGGACGAAGCTGTCATTTACACCATCCTCGGCGAAGCCGGGTTTACCAAGTTGTGCGCCGCCTTTTACAAGCGGATTAAAACGGACGACCTGATTGGCCCGATGTACCCCGAGGAGGACATGGCCGGGGCTGAAGAGCGCTTGCGTGATTTCCTGCTGTTTCGCTTTGGTAATGATCCCCGTTACCAGGCAAAGCGTGGGCACCCTCGCTTGCGCATGCGTCACGCTCCTTTTGCCATTGGCGAAGCGGAAGCCGTGCGCTGGCTTGAGCTGATGGATGCGGCAATGGATGAAACCAAGGTGCCGGCATCGATCCAGATGGACCTGCGCACCTTCTTCACCATGGTCGCACACAATATGAAGAATCAGTAGCGGTCTGCCGAAACGGGAGTAGTGTCCCACCATGGACACAATCTGGTTTTTCATCGGCATGATCGCCCTCTACTTCGCATTGCAGTTATGGATTCTCCCCGCCATCGGGGTGGATACATGAATGTCCGGCAAATGTTCTCCGGGTGAGAACAAGGAAAAGAAGTCGAAGAAAAAGAGCAAGACCGAGGAGCAATAGGGGAGAGGTTCTAGATCTCCAGCCTTGCCCATTGACGCTTGGTCTCGGCTAATTCCGCTTCATCTCCGTGGCGGAATAATCCTCGCCATTGATGCTGCGGACGACCGAGCGCATCCATTGGTGCAGCTCATCTTGCATGTTTCGAAGGCGCTCAGCGTGCTGGGGGTCACGGCTCAGGTCCTTGCTTTCGCTGGGATCGTTCTCCAGGTGGTAAAGCTGGTATTCGCTGCCGTTGATCTGGTGTAATTTCCACGGCCAATCGTTCCATGCAGCATGGCCGGTCGCCTTGTTTTCCTCAAATTGGGGGAAATCGTAAACGTCTTTGTGCATCCGTGGCGGATCGTGAGGCTCGGACGCACCCGCCTGCTGTTTCTTCATGATCGCGGCGAGTGTGCGATCGCTGTAGGTGGCCTGCCCTTTCTGAAACAGATGCCAGAAGCCGATCGGTCGAGGTCGCTGCATCACCTCGCCGGCAAGGATCGGGCTGATGTCGATACCGTCGAGAGGATGCGCCGGGGACCATTCAATCCCCGCCATCGCCATCAATGTGGGGTAAATATCGGAGGTGGAAACGGGCGCCGCGATGCGTCCGCGGAGCTGGCGCAGGGGCCACTCCATGAGGGCCGGCACACGTAGCCCTCCCTCATAGATGCTGCCCTTTTTCGCTCTGCCGCCAGAGGTGTTGGGATTCAGTCCGCCATTGTCGCTGCAGAAGAGGAGGATGGTATTCTCGGCGATCTTGAGTTCGCGCAGCTGCTTGCGTAGTCGGCCGACTTGTTGGTCCATCAGAGTGATTTCACGGTAGTATCCGGCCTGGGGTTTTCCCTGATACAGCTGGCGATTCTCAGGCGTCTCTACATGGGGATCGTGCGGCGAAGGGAACCAGGCGACCGCAAACATCGGCATGTCTCCGTCCTTGTGTTTTTCCAGGAATGCTAGGGTGTCGTCGATGGTGATCACCGTGCCCTTCCCCTGACGCTGCTCAACGATGCCATTGCGGCTTAAGTAGGGGTTGTTATCAAAAAAATTCAGGCCGATCACCCACTCGTCGAAGCCAATGCCGGTGGGGTTGCAGGTGGAATGGGCTTGTCCTGAGCCAAGGTGCACCTTGCCGAAGATGCCGGTGACATAACCGGCAGCCTTCAAGCTTTCTGCGATCGTATGCTCGTGGGGGCGCATGTAGCGACCGTGGTTCGGCACCTTGCAGCGGATCGGCGATCGCCCGGTCAGAACGCTGGCTCGTGTAGGCGAGCAGACCGGTGCCGCGGCGTAAAAGCGATCGAACACCAAGGCGCTCTTCGCCATAGCGTCCAGGCTGGGTGTTTGCACGAATGGATGACCGTTGTAGCCGGTGTCTCCCCAACCTTGGTCGTCTGACATCACCAGCACGATGTGAGGTTTTTCCGCCACAGTGTCAGCGGCAGCACTTGCTTGGGAAAGGACAGCCGGGATGGTCAGGCTGAGCAGTAATGTTAGGCGCGGGGTCATAGGGGGATCTAGGGGATGACTACGCACCTTGATGTCTCGAAATTACTGCTTTTTCTTCAAGTAATCCACCAGTGACTTCAGGCTGGGGACCTTGAATTTTCCGGATTTGTCTTCGACCACGAAGACCACTCGCGAGGTCGTGCCGTTGGCGACGATGTTCGCGAGGTAGCGGCCTGCTTGTAGCTGCTGCTTGTCCATTGTGGCATCAAGTTTGGTGGATTGGGTGTTGCGGGCGAAGATGATGGCCGGTTGTTGTCCCGGCTGCATGACCTCACCCTTTTCATTCACCTTGAAGGCATTGATGATGAGCATCGGAGCTTGCTGTTCGATTTCTAACAAAGCATCCGGCTTCACCGGATTTTCAATGACGGCAAAGAGGATGTTGCCCTCCTGCATGACCGCTTTCTGGCCTCCTATGGTGACATCGAAGGGGTAGAGGGTGGGGCGTTTGTTATCGGCACCGCTGTCTTGGGCGTGCAGTGAGGCGATGAGGAAGGCGCTGAGTAAAATGAGGGTTTTGATCATGTTGTGAAATTAAGAAGGAATGGCCAGTGATGAAAGCACGAAAAAGCCCCATGACCTCGAGAGATCATGGGGCTGAGAGTCAAGCGTCCACCTTAGGGCTCGATGATGGCATAGTCGCCATCGTTTCGGCGGTAAAGGATCTGGGTGACGTTGCGGCGCTCATTGTTGAAGACGATGAACGGCTTGTCAGAGAGTTCCAGGGCCATGATGGCGTCCTCCTTGACCATGGTGCGCAAGCGGTAGCTCTCGCGGTGAATGATCATTGGTTCTGGATCGTGCTCAGGCTCTTGCTCTTCGTCGAGTTCGTCGAGGAAGCTGGAGGCGTAGACTTTTTCATCGAGGTGGCGGATGGTGTCCTGACCTCGGTTGGCCCGTTGCTTTTTCAGCAGGCGCGTTTTGTATTTGCGCATGCGGCGGGCGATTTTGGAAATGGTCTCATCGATAGATGCATACATATCCTTGGTATCGCTGGATGCATCGATGACGATGTGGTTGGCACAGAAAAGGATGATTTCCGCATGGTGGCGGTTCTTCTGGACATCGAGAATAGCTTTGGCCTCGATGATTTTGGGGTAGTCGAGATGCAGTCCCTGAATCTTCTTGGTAGCATAGTCGCGCAGGGAATCGGTGATATCCTCGTGGCGGACAGTGACGGTGACTTGGGTGTTTGCATTTGCTGTTTGCATCTTATGGTTTCCTTTCTTTGGTATTACGTTGTTAGAGCCCGGACGGTTCCGAGTTCAGTATGTTATTCGGGGTTGCAGTTCAGATTGGTAGAGAATGTTAGAGGACGAAATCTTTGCCCAGGTAGTGCTTTCTGGCGATGGGGTTGACGGCAATTTCATTGGCTTCACCTTCAAGGATTAACTTACCTTCATGCAGTAAATACGCGTGGTCAACAATATGAAGTGTTTCTCTGACATTATGGTCCGTGATTAGGATAGAAAGTCCGTCTTGATCGCGCAAATCGCAAACGATTTTTTGGATATCTCCGACAGCAATGGGGTCGACCCCACCGAAGGGTTCATCCAGCATCAGCAGGGTGGGATCGGTGCAGAGTGAGCGGGCGATGACCAGGCGGCGCTTTTCCCCTCCGGAGAGGGCAAGGGCTTCGGATTTACGCAGTTTGGTGATGCTGAATCGCTCGAGTAACTGATCGGCACGCATCCGGCGTTGCTTGCGGCTGAGATCGCGGCGCGTCTCTAACACAGCCATCAAGTTCTCCTCCACGCTGAGGTGGCGGAAGATCGACTCCTCCTGTGGCAGGTAGCCCATACCGAGCTGGGCCCGTTTGTGCATGGGGAGGTTGGAAATGTTGGTGTTATTGAAATTGACCACTCCAGCATCGGGTGGAATCAAGCCGGCGATCATGTAAAACGAGGTGGTCTTGCCGGCCCCATTCGGACCTAGCAGCCCGACGATTTCACCCTGACGGACCGACAGATTCACGTGATTGACCACGGTGCGTCCGCCGTAAGTTTTCATCAACCCCTGAGCTTCTAGCAAGGTTGAGGTGTCCCGGCGAGATGAGTTTCCCAAATGGATGGGCTCGGGTGTGGCGGGGAGGGCGTCAGAGGGAGTGGGCATACTGGCCATGGTGGTGGGTGATGCGGGGGAAATGAAGTCGAGGTGCGCGGGGCTTGAGTAGTTGATCAGGGAGCTTGTTTGACCGGAGTCTCCATGGTCCATCGACCACGGCTGGTGGTGAGTTTGCCATTTTTGAGAATGCGGATGTAGGCGCCGTCGGTGCGGGATTGCAGGAACTGGTTAGGTCCCAGCTGCAGCCTTGGTCGGCCGCCGCGGAGGATCATTTCACCGGTTTTGGCATCGTAGCTGGCGGTGGCGGCAGTGGCGACGAAGAGCTTGCCCTGATCGTCCTTGCGCGTGACTTTGACATCGCCGGTGGCAATGATGCGTTTGAGGTCGCCAAAGGACGAGAGACCGCTCTCCGGCTCGATTTTAGGCTTGGTTTCAGCCTTCGGCTTGTCGGTTTCCGTGGCGCTTGCTTTCGCTTTCGGCGCGGCAGGTGCCGGTTTTTGATCGAGAAAAACTTTCAACTCGTCAGAGCAGCTGAGATGGAAGCGAGCTTCGGTCAGGCTGACATTTTTCAGGTAGGCGAGGATGCCGGTGTCGGAATCAAAGTAGAGCCCGCCTTCACATTCCACTTTGAGAGTATCAACTTTGGCGGCTTTGGGGTCGGCCGGCTTTTTCGCAGGAGCTTCCTTCACCCCTTTTTCCACCGGAGCAGGCGCCTTTTTTTCGGAGGCATCCGTTTGCACGAGCAGGGCAGCCTGGCCAATGCTCTTGAGGAAGGGGCGCATCGAGGCGCTGGCTGCGGAGTCGAGTCGGCGGTCTTCTTCCAGAGTGGTGGTGATGGTTTCGCGTTGTTCTTCGATCTGGTGTTTGATCGAGCGGTTCATTTCGTCGAGCTCAGCCAGTTGGGCTTCGGTGAGGTGGCTGGCAGGCTCTGCCATGAGGCTGGTGGAGAGTCCGGTGAGCGTGATCAGCGAGCCTGCGATTGCGCGTGGTGAGAATGGTGGTTTCAGCTGCATGGCAGTGGATGGTTTGGGTGTGGCGCGGGTGAATTTGCTGGAGACGGGGCCAAAGATGAAGATGCGGTTCTGGTTCTTTTTGATGTCACAAACCATGCCGGTGCCGGAGACCACAAAGCCTTTGCCTTGGATGAAAACCGCCTCGCTGGCATGCAGGGTGGCCCGTTTCTGGTTGTAGATGGCGTGCCTCATCTTGGTGCGAGCAGAGACCTTCCCTTGGTCATCGTAGAGCTGGAAGGTGAGTCCCAGGCCGTCGATACGCTCGTCATCGAGCACCGTGAGGGTTTCGGCTGTCAGCAAGGAGACGGGATTGAAATCCTGATCGTAGCGGGGCAGTCTGACGCGGCGCAGAATGCTGCCTGCCGGAAGCACGTCGAGGGCGCCGAAGCTTTGTTTTTCCTCCGGCTCGGTCTTATTGTCCTGAGCAAATGCCACCGGTGCCAGCGAGAGGCAGGCAGCGGCACCCAGACTGAGAAGCTGCGAGAACTTCAGCGCAGTGGGGTGGAGCATATGGAGGCCTTGGGCCATGGGGATAACGAAGTGAGTGAGCTGGTCAACGGGGACTTATTCGGCGTGGGCGGCGTGATGCACGGCGAGCAGCTTGGTGAGCACGCCCTCGATCTCGCTGAGTGGGATCTGGTTGGGGCCGTCTGAGAATGCTTTTTCCGGATTGGAGTGGGTTTCCATGAACACGCCGTCGACGCCAGTGGCAACGGCTGCACGGGCCAGCACGGGGGCGAGAATACCATCGCCTCCGGTTGTTCCGCCTTCTCCGCCCGGGCGTTGCACCGAGTGGGTGGCATCGAAGATGACCTTCATGCCGAGATCGCGCATCCAGTAGAGCGAGCGCATGTCGGCCACGAGGTTATTGTAGCCGAAGGTGGAGCCGCGTTCGGTGATGTAGAAGTGCTCGCAGTTGAAGTGTTTCATTTTCCCGGCGATGGGTTTGACGTCCCAGGGCGCGAGGAATTGGCCTTTTTTGATGTTCACCGGACGTCCGGTTTTGGCGCAGGCTTCAAGCAAATCGGTCTGGCGACAGAGGAAGGCGGGGATCTGGAGGAAATCGATGGTCTCCGCGGCGATTTCCGCGTCTTCAGGCGTGTGCACATCGGTGGTGACGGGCAGGCCGAGCTCTTTGCCGATTTCGCCGAGGATGCGGCAACCTTCCACCACGCCGGGGCCCCTGAAGGAATCGACCGAAGTGCGGTTTGCCTTATCGTAGGAGGCTTTGAAAATCAACTGGATGCCGGTGCGCTCTGCGATGGCTTTTAAAGAACGGGCCATTTCCCAGGCAAACTCTTCCGATTCGAGTGCGCATGGGCCGAGGATGAAGAAAGGGGACGAGGGATCGAGGGTGAGATTACCGATTTGATTCATGATGAAAGTGGACTGCTATTCAAGCTAAGCATGGAAGCTCCCAATGGCACGATTAATTTGCACGAATTAGAGGGATTTTTTTGACTCTTCCAGTGCCAGGGCTGCGGCGCCGATGATGCCGGCGTCATTGCAGAAGTGGGCCGGCAGGATTTGCAGGTGTTCCGAGAATGCCGGAGCCAGCTGGGAGCGTAGCGAGGCTTCGAATGGCTTGAACAGGAGGTCGCCGGCTTTGGCGACACCACCACCGATGACGATGGCCTCCGGGTTGAGTAGCCAGCAGGCGTTCATTGCGGAGGTGGCGAGCTTTTCGGCGATATTTTTCCAGATTTCCACGGCGATGGCATCGCCTTCATTGGCGGCCTGGGAAAGTGCGGCCGGTGTGCAGTCGGTGACGCTGCGCTCGATGCCCTTGGAGGCGTAATACTCACGCGCATCGGCTGCGATCTCGTTGTTGCCGATGTAATCTTCCAGGGAGCCCCGGTTGCTGTAGGCGCCTTTGCGGCCTTGGTAATCGATCGACATCTGACCGAGCTCTCCGGCGACGAATTCCGCGCCGCGCAGCATGTGGCCGTGACTGACGATGCCGCCGCCGACGCCGGTGCCGAGGGTGATGCAGATCAGGTGATCCTTCCCCTGGCCGGCGCCTTCTTTCCACTCGGCGTAGGCCATGCAGTTGGCGTCATTTTCGATGGTCACCGGGAGGCCGGTGCGCAGGTGGAGAATTTCGCGCAGCGGGATATTGCTCCAGCCGGTGACATTGGTGAGGTTGTGGATGGTGCCGGTGCGGAAATTGACAAAGCCGGGAGCTCCTGCGCCGATGGCGGAAATGCCGGGGTGACGGGTGCGCAGGTCTTCGATAACACGCACGATGGCATCGATCAGTGGGGCCGGTTCCGTGTAGTCATCGGTGGCGATGGCGGGGGCGCTGTCGATCACGTCGTGTCCTTGGACGACGCCGAACTTGACGGAGGTTCCTCCGAAGTCGATTCCTAAGGCGGTGTTGGGATAAGTGTCTGGCTGAGTCATTGTCTAGAGATTGAGGTTGGCGATGAGGCGCAATCCTTCAAGTGTGAGCTGGGGGCAGTGTTGATGGATTTCCGGAAGGCCGCGAGTGATTAATGTGGCATCACCCCCGGTGGCAATGATATTCGCCTCGCCCGGTAGCTCAGCCTGAATTTGCTGGATGATCTCACGCACCAGTCCGCGGTAGCCAAATACGGCGCCAGCGAGCATCGCCTGCTCGGTGGATTTGCCAATCGCTTGGGTCGGTTCCTCCAGTTCGATGTGAGGCAGCAGGGCTGTGCGGCGCGCGAGCCCTTCGGTCATCGATGCCAGTCCGGGAGCAATCACGCCTCCCTGATAGACTGGCTGTTGGGCGTCATCCAGGCCCAGCACGTCGAAGGTGACGGCGGTGCCGAAATCCAGAACGATCGCCGGGCTGCCAAACATCACATGGGCGGCGGCGGCATTGGCTAAGCGGTCGGCCCCGATTTGCTGCGGCGAGGGGTAGTCGATACCGATTGGTAAACGGCTCCGGTGGCTCAGGCTGTGGCAGGGTTTGCCGGCTAGGAATTGTTCCAGCACGGCGGCCTTGGCGGGCACCACGGAGCTGATAAGACTGGCGTCCCAATCGCAGGAGGCCAGGGTGCTGGCTAGGCTGCTCTCCGAGATGTCGCAGGTGGGAATGACGGCGCTCCAGTCGCCGAGGGCATCGGCGCTCGACAAGGTGAATTTGGTGCGCGTGTTGGAATTGTCAATCAGGAGCAGTCGCATGGCTGGGCGACTCTAGGGGAGATCAAGGCCGAATGGAAAGCCTGGAAAACCGGCTGGTGCACAGGCACAAAAAACCGGAAGAGCCTTGCAGCTCTTCCGGTGGTGAATTTTCCAGAATGGATGGTCTTACTTGTTGTAAGCAGGAGCGCCGTGCTCGGCAACATCCAGACCTTCGCTTTCCTCGTCTGCGTCAACCCGGACACCCATGATGAGCTTGAGGATGAAGAACAGAGCGAATGAGAAGACAAAGGCGAAGGCGCAGACTGAAACGATACCGATCAGCTGTGAGGAAAGGGTGGCTGCATCGCTGAGGAAGGCAACAGCCAGAGTTCCCCAGATACCGCAAACACCGTGAACGGAGATGGCACCCACTGGATCGTCGACCTTGATTTTGTCGAAGAACATGATGGAGAAGACCACCAGGACACCGGCCACACCACCTGCTACCAGGGACATGGATGGGGAGATGGCATCTGCACCAGCGGTGATACCGACGAGGCCGGCAAGGAAACCGTTAAGGGCCATGGAGAGATCAGGCTTCTTGAGGACGATCCATGCGGTAGCGATGCTGGCAAGGGCGCCGGCGCAAGCTGCCAGGGCAGTGGTCACGAAGACGGTGGAAACACCTTGGGCGTCAGCGGAAAGAACGGAACCGCCGTTGAAGCCGAACCAGCCGAGGAAGAGCAGGAAGGCACCGATGGTGGCCAAGGGAAGGTTGGAAGGAAGGATAGGTTTGAGACCTTCCTTGGTGTATTTGCCAGCACGTGGTCCGAGAATCAGAACACAGGCGAGGGCTGCGAAGCCACCGAAGGCGTGCACCACTGTGGAGCCAGCGAAGTCGTAGAAAGCGGCATCTCCATCGCCAAGGCGGCTGAGGAAACCTGTGCCCCAGTGCCATGAACCGGCGATTGGGTAAGCGAAGGCAACCAGGAGGGTCGCGAAGATCAGGAAAGAACCGAGTTTAACACGCTCGGCGACAGCACCGGAAACGATGGTTGCTGCGGTAGCGGCAAACATGGCTTGGAAGATGAAGTCTGACCAGTAAGTGTAACCAGGGTTGTATTCCGAGGTGAAATCGGCGCTGCCGGCTTCTGCTCCAGCTGGGCCGCCGAGGCCGAGGAATCCGTCCATTTGCCACTCGGCTGGGTAGTGAGTGTTGAAACCGACGAGGTAGTAAGTCAGAACGCCCATCGCGATGATGAAGCAGTTTTTGAACAGGATGTTCACGGTATTTTTACTCTGACATAAACCGGACTCGAGGCTGGCGAAGCCAAGGTGCATCAGGAAGACCAATGCAGCGGATATGAGGATCCAGAGGTTATTGAGGGCGAATTTAACGTATTCAGCACTGCCTTCAAATTTGGCGTAATCAGTAGGCGGATCATCTTGGGCGAGCAGAGTGCCTGCACCGAGAAGCAGTAGGGATGCTGGTAGTATGGATTTGATAGTCATGGACTGTGGTTTGTGTTGGTTGAACAGCAACGTCCAAGCATGAGCCGTGCCAAAATCAAGTGAGAGAGAAAGATAAAAAAAATACGAAAATGGCACGCTACGTGTATTATATAATTCAAAGTTACCCGAAATGGAGATCTCCCTAGAATTATTTTTTTCGCAGAAGGGCTTAATTTTCCCCAAGCACACAGATAATACTTCCTACACTCAGCCCATGGTGACGTTAGGGTTTCTCTGCGGTAGCCCCATTGGTTTTTATTCCTATTTGAAAAATTTTCCTCATTGGGGTTCCTGGGCTGGCAGCACTAAATCAATCTTGAGTGGATAGCGTCTGAGTTGGCCGTTGTGATTTTTCTTTGGCATCGATTGCCCTGTCAGCACCTTTGTCAAAGATGCCGGAGCAGCTCTTCTAGAGTCGCGTGTTTGAAGGAAGATAGATGCGGTTCTGTGTCTGGTGAGGAAGGGCGTCGTGATTACCGATCAGAGAGGCGATAGAGAGATGGTTAGCTTTGTGAATGTAAATAGATCAGTCCTCGTTTTTGACTGGAAGGTGGCGTGGATCATGCCTGGGCGCGTGAAATGGGAGACCGTCTGGAAGTCTTAAGTTGGGAGGCTTAGCGGGTATGAGGTCACCATTTCTAACAAGCCGGAATGAGGCTGCGGAAGCTGGCGTTTTCGTCACAATATGTCGCACGCACTTATTAGTTGGCACACTACCTGCTTGATCTCGTATTGCTTACGCACCCAATATAACTATTATGAAACAAGCAATCAAAACACTACTGATCGGTGGCTCCATGCTCGCCGCTACATCCGCACACGCTGAGTTGGAGACAGAAATCCACGCCGGCTACCACAGCATCTATGAATTCCGTGGTATCGACTTTGGTGACGACCTCTACGAAGCTGGGATCGACTTGAGCTATGACCTCGGTGGTGGTTTCGCACTTTCCGGTGGCATCTGGTATGCTGACTCGAATGGCGACAACGACGGTGACTTCGAAGAAGTTGACTACTACATCGACCTGACCAAAACTCTCGGACCAGTTGATCTGAGCGTTGGTTACACCTACTACGCCTTCCCTGGTGATGACGGAGCCAAGACCGATGAAGTTTACATCGGTATCTCCCACGAGTTGGAGTGTGGCCTGGGTCTTTCACTGACTTACTACAAGGACATCGATGATTTCCAAGCTGAGTATCTTGAGTTTGAAGCCACCAAGAGCTACGAGCTTAGCCCTTGCCTCAGCCTCGACCTCTCCGTCGGTGCTGCATGGAGCTTCGACTACAACTCTGACACCAACGGTGACCCACTTGACGGCTTCAACCACTACTTCGTGAGTGTCGCCCTTCCTTACAGCATCGCTGAAAACATGACCCTGACTCCATACGTCAAGTTCGTGGGTGCTGACAGTGACCTTGGCAATGACTACGACGACGGCAGCAGCTCCGACCTTTTCTACGGCGGTGTTTCTCTTAGCTACGCGTTCTAAGTTTAGCTAACCAATCTTGCTGAATTATAGTTTAATTCAGTTGTCTGGAAAGTGGGGGTTCGCCTAGTGCGGGCCCCCATTTTTGTCGTTTTGAAAATGACAAACCAACCAGCACTCACTGTCCTTGATGGTGGAGCAAGGCTCTATCGCCCAGCGGCCGGGGATCTTAGCCTTCCATGTCTTCCTTGTTTTTGACCTTCAGGATATCGAAGGGCGTGCCGCAATACATGCAGCGCATACGCTGGGTGCAAAGAATGCTGAGCACGGCGCTGTTGCCGTAGTTCAATGGCCAGATTTTACGGGCCTTCTGGTGTTTCAGCGCCAGGTTATCGAGCAATGGAGTGCACTTACAGAGGGGACAGGTAGCCCTACGGCGGAGGAGGTAGGCGACCAGCCATGTGAAGGCAGTCGCTGCTAACAGACCGGCGATGAGATAAGCATTCCGTGTTTGCCCTTCTTGCGCTGTGAGGGCAAATGCGAGAGCCGCCGTGCCTACCGCGAGAATAAGTAAATAGAATAACAGAGTGGCAAGCACTGCGAGCACGTAGGGCTTCTTATACGGCACGGAGCGGTCTCGCTGGCCGAGGTTGGGGCCGGCTTTGACACGTGTCACCTCCGCGGCACTGGGCACACGAAATTGGTGTTGTGGTGAGCGATTTCCACTCTCGTGCTTCTTGGGTGCAGTTGCCGACATAGTGCTGTAACAACTGCCAACGTCTTATAAAAGAGGGGCGATGACAAGGCTAACAATCGCCATCACATTGATCAGAATGTTCATCGATGGGCCGGAGGTGTCCTTGAAGGGGTCACCTACGGTGTCCCCTACCACGCAGCCTTTGTGGGTCTCAGAATTTTTGCCCCCATTGTGACCTTCCTCGACATATTTCTTAGCATTGTCCCAGGCTCCGCCTGCATTCGACATGAAAAGGGCCATGAGAATACAACCTAACAAAGAGCCGCAGAGGGTGCCGGTTAGCGCGATTGCACCGACGCCACCGATGGCGCTGATGCCAAAACCGACCAGCAGGGGTGTCCCCACAGCTAAGACTGCCGGCAAGATCATGCGCTTCATGGCAGCTCGCGTGGCGATGTCCACGCACTTGGCAGAATCCGGGGTGCCCGTGCCTTCGAGGAGGCCGGGGATCTCACGGAACTGGCGGCGGATTTCATTGATCATGTCAAAGGCGGCACTGCCCACCGCTTCCATGGTGATGGCTCCGTTGAGAAAGGGGATGACTCCGCCGATGAAGAGCCCAACAAAGAAGGTCCGCAACACCGCGTGATCGGTGAAGTCGAAGTTGGCGATATGCGCTTTCTGAATGAAGGCCGTGATCAGGGCCAGTGCAGCCAGTCCGGCCGCGCCGATGGCAAAACCCTTACCGATGGCTGCCGTGGTGTTGCCCACCGCGTCCAGTCCGTCCGTGATCTTACGTGTCTCCGGTCCCATGGCACTCATCTCGGCAATGCCGCCGGCGTTGTCGGCCACAGGGCCGTAGGCATCGATCGCCATGGTGATCCCGACTGTGCCAAGCATGCCTACTGCCGCCAGTCCTACGCCGTAGAGTCCGGCAAATTCAAAGGAAACATAGATCGTGGCTGCCAGGGTGAGCAGCGGCACAGCGACCGATTTCAGACCGACTGCCAGACCGGAAATCATCACGGTGGCGACGCCGGTTTCGCCTGATTTGGCGATGTCGCGCACGGGCTTTCCTCCGGTGTAGTACTCCGTCACCAGACCGATGATGATACCACCCACCGCACCGCAAAGCACGGCTGCAGCGAGCTGCTGGCTGATTGCTAAATGGGAGCAGAGAGCAAATGAACCAGCGATGAAAATGACTGCCGCGCCAATGGTGCCCATCCGCAGGGCGCTCGCTGGGTTTTTCGCCGACATCATTTTTACTAATAAAATACCCAACACCGAGCAGAGCAGTCCCATGGTGGTGAGTCCGAGGGGGAGATACATCAAGGTTTCACGACTCGCACCCAGCGCGTCTGCGGCACTCACTGCCAGAGCTCCGGCAATCGCGACTGTGGCAATCTGCGCACCGCAGTAGGATTCAAAAATATCCGATCCCATACCGGCGACGTCTCCCACATTGTCACCGACGTTATCGGCGATCACTCCCGGGTTTCGGGGATCGTCCTCAGGGATGCCCGCTTCCACCTTACCCACCAGATCGGCGCCCACATCGGCAGCCTTGGTGAAGATGCCACCGCCGACGCGATAGAACAGTGCCACCAAGGAAGCTCCCATGGCAAAACCTTCCATGATCTCCGCCACGTGCTCGTTGGCTTGATAAAAATAATAGAGCCCACCGAGTCCGATCAAGCCCATCGAGGCGACGGTCAGTCCCATCACCGAGCCGCCGAAGAAGGCGACGCTGAGGGCGTCCGACTGGCCACGGTCGCGTGCCGCCAAGGTTGTGCGGACATTTGCACGAGTGGCCGTGAACATCCCCACGAAGCCCGCAAAGGATGATGCCAGACAGCCCAGAAAAAACGCCAGCGACTGCTCCTTGCCGTAATCGCTTTTCTGGAAAAAGAACAGCAGCCCGCCGATGATCACCGCGAAAAAGGAGATCAATAGGAACTCGCGCTTCATGAAGGTCATGGCACCGGTGTGGATTTGATCCGAGATCTCCTTCACCTTGCCCTCACCGCCGGAGCGTTTGAGAATGCTGGCAAGGATGACAAAGGCGATGCCGAGACCGATCAGGCCGGCGATGGGAGTGAGGACTGGATTCATGAAGAGGGTGGTTGTGTGTGTAAAAACGCTCAGCGACTTTGCTAGAAGAACTGGTGAGATCGATGAACCTCACTCATAGTAGCAATGATCAGAATAGGATTTGAACGGAAGCTGGCAAGGAAAAGATAGTCCGTCAGAGGAGATCCTTATCCAAGCTCAATGGCCGAGCTGCAAGACGATGCGATCGAAAGAGGTTTTCGCAGAGATCGGAGGTGAGTTGAGTGGGCTCAACTTAGCTGCTAGTTTGTGAGGGCGGCAGCTTGTTGGTTCGTTAAAATTTCGAACTTACTTCCGTTGAAAGCGTCAAAGAGATCGCGGTGTGATTGATAGGAAAAATCATCGTCCCGTTGAGTATAGTCACGCACCCATTGAAGTAACATTTCGAGCATGGCGTTCTGGGCCTCAGGAGATGGGTATTTATGAGCTTCCCATGGACGGTTTCTGCAATTTTCCAGACAGGTCTCAGTCGGGAGATTCATGAAGTAGAAATGAGTCGAGCTTTTCGCCGCGTATCGAATGAGATCGGCATAGCAGCCCTCGATGACCCAGTTTTTGTTAGCGGTTAGAAAGTCGTCGATAGCCCGCGTGCTTTTCGAGAAAATCTGTCGCGCAGGTGGGGTGTCGCCATTCCAGGCCAGAGTATCGAGGTCCAGGTGGGCCATCTGGTGATTCTCAGCCAAGCGTTTCGCGAGTGTGGATTTTCCTGAGCCAGAGTTGCCAGTGATGATTGCGCGCATATGGAGGGGGGGATGAATGAACGGGGGTTACTGTTTCATAGAGTCACTTATTCACTTCTTGTTCGTTTATAAAAACTCCACGCCATACCTCCGAGCAGGTAACCGATCCCAGCTAGCAACAGCCAATTTCCCAAGGCGTTCAAAGCCACTGCGCTGCTGATGACGGCGCCGACGAGGAAGGAGCATGTCAGGCAGATAGGGATCAGGAGTTTCCAGCCTTCCACGGTATGGCCACGTAGCTTCATGCCCAAGTGGATGCCAAAGTCGGTGAATAGGCCTGTCAGGTGAGTGGTTCGCAGCACCACGCCGCGGTATCGGCTGGCCAGAGCATTCTGCGCCCCGCAGACGGCACTGGCGATGGTGATCGAGAGGACCGGGGCACTGGAATAGGTGGCATAAGAAATGAGTAAGCAGATGCCTAACACCGATAAGATCCGACCGTAGGGTTTGCTGATTTCCACCGTCGGGTGGTGGAGTAGGAAGCCTGAGATAATCGCTCCTGTGATGAAACCCAAGGCCGCTGACGTGACGTTGAAAATGTGGCTGCCGGAGGAACTGCCGAGGTTGGAGAGGCCGGAACCAATCCTCGCGATGTCCCCAGTGAGGTGACTGACCGAGGCTCCCGTGGAAAGAAGAAAGCCGGTATTCAGAAATGAGGCACCAAATGCTAACAGACATCCACCGATGACGATCTGAACGGGTGTAATCGGGCGCATGGAATGGGTTCCGAATGGACTGAGGCGCGTCAGCGAGCTGAGCGTTGACGACGACTTCTCACTACAGGAAATAGGCCATGATTTCAAGGAGAAGTGCTGGATGCCCTGTTGGCCGCGACGTCGGGCAGGCGTTTATTCCCTGCTTTGCTTGCGTTGGGTTTTGAGCTCGGCGATTTGCTCGCGGAGTGCGGAAGCGTGATCCGACTCCAGCGCTTCGAGCCGCTGCAAATCTTTTTCGGCATCAGCAGTGCGTTTGAGCAGGATCAACACCTGTCCTCGGGCGGAGATGACATCGTCGTAGTCAGGGTCAATTTCGAGCGCCTTGCTGTAATGTGTCAGAGTCTGCTGCAGATCGTTTTCCAGCTCCCAGTAGGAGTTGGCGAGGAATACGTAGGCGTCTGGGAAATAGGGATTGAGGCTAATCGATTTCTGAAGGTGCTTCCGCGCTTGTTGGTAATCCACCTTCTGCTGGGCCGTGATCTCAAGCTTCTTGTCTGCGGTGGCGGTCCATGACGCCTGCATCAGGTCGCTGTGGATTGCTGTGATCAATTTCACGCCCCTTCGATATTCCCGAAACGCTGCGATGGCATCTTCTTTGGTCACCGGTTCAGAGGGGGTGGCATAGGCTGTTAGCCCGCTGAGTAACAGAACGAGCCAGGTGATCAACGGTTTCATATTTGGGCGATTTGCACAGGGGCTGGGGGGCTTAAGTCGGCTTGATGACTGGGTTGTCTGATTTTTCAGTGGACCAAAACCCGAGCCGAAAGATCTCGTTGGTGACTTTCAGAATAAATGGTTCACCCTTGGCTCTGTAATCCCATCCACTATTAATAGCTTCTCTGACACACCACTCGACCTCGTGTCGTGTCACTGTTGGATAATATTCTCCCTCCTGTGAGTCAACAAGGGGGAGGATTGAATGGTCTTTTTGGATTAAGCCGGCAACAATCAGCTTAGTGGCATTATGCTCTTCACTCTGGACAGTGATATTCAGACGGTAAATCCCCTTGCTTTGAGGAGTGGTAGAGATCTTGTGACGGAATAGCGTGTCGTCGACAGTGACTGTTCGTGATTTTTTCTTGGAGATCATTGCCGTAGCAAGAAAGCGATTCTGGCTAGTTGTTTACCTGTAAAGGCATGGTTGAAATCGGTAATTTTCCTAACAAAAATGCGGATGTGGTTTTGTAATGAGCGTGTGTTGCGCTTTGGGTCCAAAAAGTTGAATCAGCACCTAACGAATAAAGAAACCGGCTACCTTGCCGTCTTTCATGGACAGTTCGGCGAGCATGTCGGGGCGGCCATCGGTCTTGAAATCCAGCTTCCAATAGAATGTTTTCACCGATTTGCGATCGAGCGAGCCCATGTAGCAGGCTTGATATCCTTGTTTCAAGAACTCAGCAAAGCGCTGTGACACCGCGGCCATCGTCTCTTCCGTCATGGCCTGTTGCATGACTTCGTTGCAGACCGATTCAAATTTCTCGAGATCTTTGTTCTGGGTAGCATCGAGCAAAACTTTCAAGGCGGAGGCTGGTTCCTTGGGAGCTTCAAGAGCTGAGCTGCTCAATGTCGTTAGCGCGAGGAGCGCGAGGGCGAGGTAGGATGTTTTCATCATGGTGTTGGGGCGTGGGTATGTTCTAGCCAGGTGGGGTAGTGGCAATGGGGTGGATGGGGCGTTCCTGAGTTCACTCCTGGGCAGGTTTGAGCAGTTTGTCGGCGAGAGTATCCAAGCTGGCTCCTAACACGGTCCGTCCGACCACCAACTCAGGCTCGATCTCGGACTTCGCCCAAGTGCGCTCGACATATCGAGGGTCTTTCACGGTGATGGCGTTGGTGGCAAAACGTGGGATCACGATGTTGCCCGCCTTGTCCGTCCGCTGATGCTGCGTTCCGCTGTCGGTATGAATCATCAAGGCCGCGTAGGGCAGGCTATGGCCGTCCTCCGCCACCAAGGTGACTTGCCGATTCATCACCACCGGCGCGACGAAAAAGTAAGTGATGGCTCCAAGGATAAGCAGCAGCGTCACGATGCTCACAATCACAGATCCTGTCGACTTTGCTTCGTCCTTATCGCGACGGATTCGTCCCAAACTGAAACCCGAGACGAAAAGGCCGATCACCGCTTCGACCCCAAGGGCCGCGAGGTTGATGAGCGGGACAAAGATCACGGCGACGCTTGCGGCCAGAGCGCTGGCCAGCGCTATAAAAAGACCAATGATAGCGTCGAGGATCATGACTTAGGGCACCGTAAGAGAGGTGGTTAGATTGTAAATCTATCAAGCTCCTCCGCTCCGTCGAGGCAGAAATCGGCTACGGAGCTGCAGCTCAAGCAGCGACTTCCAACATGTGAAAGGGATCTATAACCACATTCACCCATGCTGGGCATGGGTGAAGCTTTGTTCCGTGAAGTATCAGAGGCTTCACGGCTAGCCAGAGGGCCCGTCAGGGACAGGCTATTCTGTGGTGGTGATCGGTGTTTCGTCGCCTGGCTCGGGGAGGATGCGTTTGACCAAGCGGTCGATGCCTTCCTGGGCGAACTTGCTGTCCGGGTAGATGCCTTTGGCTTCGAGATACCAAGCGAGGGCCGAGCCGGTTTGTGGGTTCAGATCGTTGGTTTCAAATTCCTTGGCGCGGGTCAGGGCGACGGTGAAGTTGGCGACTTTCGATGACAGCTTTTCCAATTGGCGCAGCAGCTCCGGATCCTTGGGAAATTCCTCACGCAGGGTGGCGAGACTTTCCCAGGCGGCGTAATCGTTGCCAATTTTGGAAAACTCCTTGGCCTGGATGATGGAGCCATCGATGCGGTGGATGTTCTTGATGATCTGGGCGACGGCGTCCTTGCGTTCGCTATCGTCTTTCACCACGGGCACGAACTCATACTGGCGCTTGAAGATCTCGCGGTAGTTGCTTTCGCTCAGCAGGCGGTCGAAGTCGTCCAGCAATGTTTTGGCTGTGTCGCCCTTGCTGAGCATAGAATCGAGGCGTTCGTCGATTTCTACCAAGCTAGGGTTGGTGGGCCAGACTTGGGTGGCATTTTTCAATTCGGTCTGGAATTTTTCCTGATCTCCCTGCATCAGAGCGATCTTGGCGGCACGGACGTGGCCATCTGACACCCGGGTGTAGGCGGCGATGGCTCCCTCGGCCTTGGTGGAATCGAAGTCGCTGGATTGCTTTTTCAACGACTCGAGAAGAACTTTGGCGCGAGCGTAATCGTGCACATCCATGGCTTTCACCAGAGCGTGGCCGTCGCGAACGTATTCGAGGATCTTGCGGCGGTCTCCGGCTGGCACAGTTTGCACCGCAGGCAGGAACTCGCCGATGGCAAAGGCCTCGGTGAGTCGGCGTGAGGCGGAGTGCAGCTCATTGTGTGAAACGTGATTGTGGAAGGCGGCCACAAAGGTCTGCACCTTGCGGATGGCCTCATTGGCGGCGGAATCGAGTCCTGTCACGGTAGGATCGACACCGAGTCCTTCGCCGAAGAACTTGGCAACATCCGAGTTTTTCTTCAGGCGCATCTTGCTGTCGCCATCGCGGAAAATGAGATTGTAGAAGCGGGTTCCGATGACGACGTGTTCGAAGCGGCGCTGAACGAAGAGCTGGGCCAGCAGTGCCTGATACTGGATCTTGGCCTGCACGATGTTTACCTCGTCCTTGGCCTGGTGCATTTTCTTCAGGGCTTCAATTTCCAAGATGCGTTTCTGCATGTCCTGGAGTTCGAAGGTCTCGGCGGATTTCTCGACGGTGGTCTTTTTACCTTTTCCTTGTCTACCCCCTTGAGTGCTGGTTTCCGTCTCGGTGAGATCCTGTTTGCGCGCAAGTACATCGGCATTGTAGATGATGCGTTTCTTCTCCTTTTCGAGGCTTTCGATGTAGTCCTTCGAGTTGCTGATGGCCCCCTTGGAGAGCATGGCTGCGTAGATGGCATTCGACAGCGAATCACAGATACGACCATCGCCAGGGTAGGAGGATGCACGTGGCAGCAGGGCGAAGCCGTTGATCAGCTTTTGGCGGATGGAAACTCCGGTGGTGTGAGGTGAGACAGCTTTGAGAATGGCATCGATGGTTTCTCGGTATTCTTGGGCTGCAGCATCGGTGTTGGGGGTGTCAGCGAGGTAAGACTCGAACTGACCGCCCAGGCGGTTGTCGCCCAAATTGAAGGTGTGACCCATCAGGCTGATGGTTTCCTGGGTAGGATCGATGAAGGGAACTTCATTGCCGTAGGGGGAGTCGGCCTTTTTCTTATCGCGCACGATGGTGGTGTCACCGCCGCCTGCTGCTGGAGTTGCGGCAGGGGTGTTGGTGCCTTTCGTGGGATTATAGACTTGAGCCACTGCTGGAAGCGCGAGGCAGGGCAGGGCGGCAAGAGTGAGCAGCCGCTGCGATAGTGGACGCTGGAGATGACTGTGAAGACTGGAGTTTTTCATATCAGTGGGACGTGGCTGTGAGTGGATAAGATTACTTCGCTTTAACATCGAGCGCAACAGGCAATCCCTCGCGGTTGATTTCGACTTTGAAGGTGTAGGAGTGGCCTTTTTCGAGATTCACTTGATCGATGCCTGCTGGCACCATGATGCCGAGCACACCTTCCTCGCCGTCGCCCTGTTCGGTGGCCAGGCTGATGAGCTGGCCACGGTCGGACGTCCATTTCAGTTTCTCGACGATTTTGCCGGAGACTCGGTATTCATTTCCGCTCAAGCTATTGGCATTATTCTGGAAGTCGGTGATGGAGAGTTCGCTGAGATTGGAAAAATGCTGGGCGCGTTTATCGAGGATGATTTTACCGACTACCAGAGCACCGAGAACGGCGGCGGCGACGATGATATAAACGGCGGTGTTACTTTTACTTTTCTGCGAGGATCTGGATCTGCGGGCCATGGTGGGTGGGAAGGTCGAATATTGGAGTTCTAAAATCCGAGTGATTGCTCAGAAAGACGAACGGTGTGAATGAAGTTAATTGAGTCGTTGGAATGGGGAAATCGGTCGATTAGTCCCACTGGTGGCGTTTGAGGCCGATGTAGGAGGCGATGAGTCCCAGTGCAATGTGGATGGCCAGCAGGTAGTGGCAGGCATCGGCACTCTGGAAGGAGGTTTCGGTGACGGCATCGATGGCATTGCGGTAGCTTGGGTTCATCGAATCAATGCTACCGGACCATGCCCAGTAAGCGGAGATGAACGGACGGGTGATGCTTTCGATGCTTTCTGGCAGCGCGAGGACTGCGCCGGAGAGCGGCAGCTGGAAGCCCACGAGGTAAATGGAAAGCAGGGATGACTGCTCGGCGGTCTTCATCAGCGAGGAAATGCCGAGGCAGACGAAGGTCATCGCCGCATTGACCATGACGAGGAAGACGGTGTGATCGAGGAAGCCGGTGTCGGTGCCGTCCGGGAATTTCCAGAACTGCTGCACGAAGATGGCCATCCACAAGGACTGGATGAGGATCAAACTTCCGAGGAAGGCGACCTTACTGGCGAGGTAGGCGGATGGGCGGATGCCTCCAAATTTTTCTTTCTCGAAGATCAAGCGTTCGCCGGCGACTTCACGGGCGGAGTTGTTCGATCCCATGAGGGAAAGCAGCACCACCTGGAACATGACAATGCCGGAGACTGCGGAGCCCACACTGAGGTAGCTGGCCTTGACCATCGATTCCTCGGTGATCTGCTGCAGCAAGCCTTCTTGCCGATCGGAGAAGCGTTTGATGTTCTCATTCCCGCGATCGCTGAAGAGGGCGACGAGGATGGGGAAACAGACGAGGATGGAAAGCTGCAGGAAAACTTGGCCCCGGTCGCGGAAGAAGATCTTCCAGCGGCGGCTGAGCAGGGTGCTGAACTGGCTGAACACGCCGGGCATAGGCACCAGCTCCGTGGCCTCGCGCACGATGGCATCATCGCCGGCTGGATCGTCGAGCGGTGCGGTATCGCTTTTGGATCGTTTTTTGCGCCGTGGTTTGGGCTCCTCGTCGAGTTTCTCCGAGAGGGCTTGGGAGGTTGACATTTTCTGCTTCAGCACATCGTCCGGCACCGAGAGCGTGCCTTCTTCGATCTGCTTCTGGCGCTTGGCTTCCAACTTGCCGTAGTAAGCCTCGCGGTGTTTCAGCCATGAGCTCTGCCACTTGTCCGACCGTTGTTTGGCCAGTTGCGGATAGACCTCTTCCATGTCGTCGACAGAAAAGTAATGGGTCAGCCCCTCCGGTGGTCCGTGGTAGGCGACCCGACCTTCGTGCAGCACCAGGATGGAATCATAAAGCTCCAGGTGGGCGAGTGAGTGGGTGACGGAGATGACCGAGCGACCGTCCTTTCTGGAAAGCTGGTGCAGCAGTCGCACGATGTCGCGTTCCGAGCGGGGGTCGAGGCCCGAAGTCACCTCATCGCAGAGCAGGAGGTGGGGGCCGGTGACCAGCTCCATGGCCAGTCCGAGTCGGCGTTTTTGCCCACCGGAAAGCACCTTTACGGGGCGATCCGCCAAGGTGGCCAGGCCGGTTTCCTCGAGAATGCGGTCGATGCGATTATCCAGCTCCGCGACATTGCGAGTCTTCACACGCAGGCGCGTGGCGGACTCGATGGATTCGTCGACGGTGAGTTGATCGTAGGCGATGGAAAACTGGGGGACGTAGCCGATTTCCGCAGGGTCGAAATCTTTCTCCTCCGCGAGGTTTCGGCCGTTCCAGATGAGATCGCCAGCGGACTCCTCATTGAGCCCGGCGATGGTTTTTAAAAGGGTGGTTTTACCGCAACCTGAGGGGCCGACAATGGCCATGAAATGGCCGCGTGGGATATCGATCGATACGTTGTCGATGAGATTGATGGGTTCACCATCCTTTTGAATAGAGAAGCAGACGTCTTTGAGTTCGAGCACGGTGGAATCAGGTATGTTGGGGAGGACTGGTAGTTAGCAGTCGGTTTAAACAAGGTTAACTAGGGAAAGTTGCGAATGGTGGCGAGAAGAAAACTTGTGGATTTGATGGTGAACGTTAGATTGCCGCTATGTCGAGAAGAGCTCAGAGAAGAAAATCCGGTGGTAGTTCGAGTTCCAGAGGGAAAGGCGGATTCGGCTGGTTACCGCGCATGATAGCGATACTGGTGCTGGCGGTGCTTCTTGCAGGCTTTGGTGGTTATTTTTGGCTGAAATCCTACCTCCACAGCGATGATTTCCGTGTGTTCCTTGGGGACACAGTGGGAGAGGCGATTGGGGCTGAGACACATTTTGAGTTGTTCACCTGGCAGGGAATGCAGGCGCAGACCGAAGGTTTGACCGCTGAAAATGGTGGCTTGATTCGTGCCCTGCGTGCCGATGAGGTGCAGGCCCGTGTCGGATTGTCCGGTGTCCGCCGTGGTGTCTGGGAGGTCTCCGGACTGCGGGTCAAACAGCTCGATGTGGAAATGGATACCCGCAACGAGGGGCCAACCGCTGAGCCAGCGTCCGACGAGATCACTGCCGACCCCACACCCGAGAGCGAGGGGGGCTTCCTTTCCGGCCTGCTCCCGAACCGCGCCGAGCTGAGTTCCGCGGAGATCGAGCGCTTGAACTTCAAGGTGGAGACCGCGGGTGGCGGGTTGCAGGCGACGAATCTGATCGCCCGCATCGATGCTGCACAGGCCAAAGGAGCCTTTGATATCAATTTGTCCAGCGGCATGATCGAGACCAGCTGGTTCGGCTCGCCGATGGAGCTGATCAGTGCGCGTGGGAAATACCAGCAAGGCCGGATCTACCTCACCGACTCGTCGTATCGAGTCTACGAACGTGGCATCCTCGATCTCAATGGTGAGCTCGAGGGCGGCGATTTTGGATTTTATGGTCAACTCCGCGACATCAAAGCAGAAGAGCTGGTGCCGGAAGATTGGCAAAAACGTCTGACCGGTGACCTGACGACCCAATTCAAAGTCCAGTCCGGCGCGGAGCAGGTCGATGGGAGCCGGGCGGACACCATTTTACGCGGTCAGCTAGAACTGAAGAATGGCGTGCTCACGTCGTTGCCGGTGCTCGATACCATCGCTGCCTATGCCAACACCCGCCGCTTCAGACGACTCCAATTTTCCGAAGCCAAAATGAAATACCATCGCGCGGGCGATCGCCTCGAGCTCACCGACATTGTGCTCGCAAGCGAGGGGCTTGTCCGAGTGGAAGGACGCATGACGATAGTCGGTGACCAGTTGGACGGACGTTTCAAAGTGGGAATCATCCCCGGCACCCTGACCCACATTCCGGGGGCTGAGACCAAGGTGTTTATCCGTGGCGAGAAGGGGCTATTGTGGTCGCCTCTGCGGATCACCGGAACCATAGATGCGCCGAAGGAAGATCTCAGCGATCGGATGATTGCCGCGGCGGGCGAGAGGATGTTCGAGCTGGTGCCTGAGACCGGAAAGATGGCGCTCAAGTTTGCCCACAATTCAGCGGTGCAGCTGCCGGGGAAAGCCATCGAAACTGGCGAGGGCGCTCTGGATACTGGCGTGGACGTGCTGCAGAAAACCCTCGAGGAAGGCCCGGCGTCGGGTGTCGAGAGTGGCGTGCGCGGCATGCTGGACCTGATCCCCGGCTCACAACCGCGGAGGAAGAAGGACGAGGAGTGAGAGCTGAGCTCGGTGGGACGCCGAGACGCCCTACTTGACGGTGAACTTCCGTCCCTTGTTGTTCATCCAGGCTTTACGGGCGCTGCTCAGTAGCTGATCGAGATCGGCTTCGTCGGACAGGCGGAACTCGATGGTCTTGGAGTGCGTCGTCGTTGGATACTGCTTCGCCACCATGGTATTGGCATTGGCGCCGGTGCGATCACCCACATTGTCGGCAATGTCCTTGGCGCGTTCGGTGATGCCGGAGGTGATGCTGGACTCGGCGTCCTCGGTGACTGGGATGATGTAATAAAAGCGCACCAGTGAGTTGCCGATGGTATCGATCACCACTTCGGAGACTTTCAGGTTTCCATCGATGACGTAGCTGTGCTTGCTGACGGATGTGATCTTGCTGAGCGCCACCACGTAGCTGCCGCCGGGTAAACTGGCTTGCCAAAACTTGGTTGATGTTGAGGTGTCGCTGGTGCTGTCTGTATCGTCCTGAGCAATAGCTGAGGGAGCAGCGGACAAGATCAGAAACAGGGCGGTGGTGAGTAGCGTAAGAGATTTCATAGGTTGGGGCTGAATGATGTTGTGGTGAGGATAGAATTGAAACCGAGAGGTGGCAATAAAGTTTCCCAAAAGCTGGATCCTGCCTTGATCGTTGAAAATGCAATCGCTAAGAACTGCGATGTTATGGCGAAGTATCGACCGAATGTAGCTGCCCTTGTTCTGAACCGGGAGGGAAAGCTGCTTGTCTGCGAGCGGGTTAATTCAACTGGCCTGTGGCAGTTTCCCCAAGGCGGCGTGGATGCCGGAGAGAAGCGCAAACATGCCTTGGCGCGGGAGGTTGAGGAGGAAATTGGCCTGCCGTCAGACGCCTACCGGGTTCTCGAGAAACGCGGTGGCTACACTTACCTCTACCCGAAGCAGGTGCGGAAACAGAAGTCTTACTTCGATGGCCAGGTGCAGACGTATTACCTCTGCCGCCTGAAGAAAAATGCCCCGGAGCTCGATCTGAAACGGCATAAAAACCAGGAGTTCGGCCGCTACCAATGGATCAACCCCGATGAGTTCAATCTCAAGTGGCTGCCGGAGTTCAAACGCCAGGTCTACCGCGCTGTGATGCTGGATTTCTTTGGCGTTAGGTTATAAGAGAACGACCCTTGTTAGGGCGTCTTCACATCCTTCCAGAATTGATCGAGAGCACCTAACACTTCATCAGTGGCGAGCAGGTAGAGGTCGTTGTGTCCTACCCCCTCGATCTCAACGAAGGTCTTCGGTCCGGGGTGGAGTTCGTGTAGTTTTTTGCCATGCCACGGTTTGATCACCTGATCGCGGTCGCCATGCACCACCAGCAAGGGTGTGCGGATGTGCTCGATTCGTTGGATGTTTTTGAACCGATCTCCAGGAAAAAGCGGCACCCGGGTGACCGCGCGGAAGGCGGATACGAAGGGGGAGACCAGCATCAAGCCGGCGCATGGCTCCTGCTCCGCCAACCAGACCGATGGGCCGCTGCCGACCGATTGTCCGTAAATGATCACCTGCTCCCGACGGACGCCTAGGTCGTCGGTCAGGTGCTGCCACGCTGCCCGACAAGCATCCTGGCAGCTGTCCTCGTTCGGACTGCCCTCGCTTAACCCGTATCCGGGGTAATCGTAGGCGAGAATGCCATAACCGCGTGCGCGGAAGTCGCTCAGGCGTTCTTGCAAATAGCCAATGTCCTCGGCATTGCCGTGCGACCACAAGAGGGTCGGCTTGTCTGGTTTCGCGGGGTGATGGTAGACGGCCACTTGTTTGCCCTCGCTGCGTTCAATCAGCTGGATGCCGGTCATCTGCTCGGTGTAGCGAGCCTGCGGTGGCTGAAAGAGAATGCGGTTCGAAAACCCGCAGGCGACCACCAACAGGCAGAGGTAAATGAATGCCAGAGACTTGATCGGCCTCATCCAGTTCCACTCTCCCACGATCCATTTTTTCCAAGCACCCATAGTTTATTTATTTTCATAGCAGTAGCAGAAATTCCAGCGGCTAAAAAGTAGGAAAAACGCTCTTGGCGTGGGGCTTGTGCAACTGTATGGCTGACCTGCTCCAGCGAGTGTCCATCCTTTTTTACCCCATGAGTTTTCTGCCTGCCCCTTACCAACACCCCTACGAGATCGATCCCAAATACAAGAAGAGCGTGGCCTATTTTAGCTCGGAATTTGCCATCGATCAGGCTTTGAAGATCTACTCAGGTGGCCTTGGCTTTCTGGCCGGATCGCACATGCGCAGCGCCTATGATTTGAAGCAGAACCTCATCGGCATCGGCATCCTTTGGTCGTATGGCTACTACGATCAAGGGCGTGGTGAAAATCGCGAGATGGCCGTGCAGCAACACCGCAAGGATTACTATTTCCTGAAAGAGACTGGGATCAAATACACCATTAAAATCCACGATCATGATGTCTGGGTGAAGGTCATGCACCTTCCAGCCGAAACCTTTGGCACCGCCCCGATGTTCTTCCTCACCACGGACTTGGATGAAAACGATGTGATGTCGCGGACGATTTCACACCGTCTCTACGATTCAGATTTTCTAACACGGATAGCTCAATACATGCTGTTAGGTGTCGGTGGCGCCACCTTGCTCGATCACTTGGGAGTGGACCCCGATGTCTGGCATCTCAATGAGGCCCATGCGCTTTCGGCGGCATTCCAAGTTTACGGTAAAACGCAGTCGCTCGCCGAGGTGAAGAAGCGCTTTGTCTTCACCACCCACACGCCGGTGGAAGCCGGCAATGAGAAGTCGAGCTTCGATCTGCTGCACAAGTTCACCTTCTTCTGCGGATTGGAAAAGGAGGCCGCGCGCCAATTGTGCGGTGTCCAGGGGGATGAGTTCAATCACTCACTGACCGCCCTGCGACTGAGCCACAAAGCCAATGCTGTGTCGAAATTGCACGGCGAGGTTTCCCGCAAGATGTGGAAAGGCGCCGAGGGGATCTGTGAAATCGATCACGTCACCAACGCGCAGAATAAAAAATACTGGGTCGATGAAGAGCTAGAAGCCGCTCGTCAGGCAGGCGATATCAAGGCTCTGGCCAAGCGCAAGCGGGAGCTGAAAAAACGGCTCTTCAAGGAGGTGGCTGATCAGACAGGGCGCTTGCTCGATCCCGATGTGCTCACCATCGTCTGGGCCCGCCGCTTTGCCGGCTACAAACGAGCCGAACTGGTGACCCGCGATCTCCTACGCTTCGAAGCCATGCTGGCCAACACCGAGCGGCCAGTGCAGATCATCTGGGCCGGCAAGCCGTATCCGAAAGATAGTGACGCGATCGAGACCTTCAACTACCTGGTCAAACTCACCAAGAAATACGCCAACGCCACCGTGCTGGTGAGTTACGAGTTGGCATTGTCCAAGCTACTCAAAGACGGATCGGACGTCTGGCTCAATAACCCCATCGTCACCCTCGAAGCATCCGGCACCTCGGGCATGACCGCGGCGATGAATGCCAGCGTGAACTTCTCCACCCACGATGGCTGGGTCTGCGAGTTCGCCAAGGACGGACACAATGCCTTCATCATCCCGGAGGCCGATCCTTCATTGACGCCGGAAGCTCGCGATCAGCACGATTTGTTAGGGTTCTATCAGATCCTCGATACCGTGGTGCTACCGAGCTACTACGATCACCCTGACGACTGGTGGAAGATTGTGCTCAACAGCATGAACGAGGTGGTGCCGTTCTTCGATTCCAGCCGCATGGCTGATGAATACTACACCAAAATGTATACCTAGCCTCGTGTCCGGATAGGAGGTGATCGATCTTGACTAACAGAGACGGATCATATCGCGAATGAACTGTTTCCATAGGTAAAACAAGCCCTTCACGGTGTAGCGGAAATGCCCGTCGCCAGTGAGCTGAATGATGCCGGTTTCCAGATTGTGATCGATCTGGTGGCGCAGCTCATGCTCGATCTCTTCGTCCACATGATCGGGGTCCGGGATCATCAGATCGTCATCGATGAAACCCTGCTGATTGAGATAGTGGTTGTGGGTTTTGATCAGCTTCATGGCGCACTCGTTGGAGCAGCTGACCTGGTTCCAGTGGACTTTGGGCGCCGTCTTGAGGGTTGGTGAAAAGGGGAAGTTGGTGGTGCGCCAGATGCCGTCGGTGAGGTCGCGACTGGTCAAGGTCAGGTAGGTAAAGGTGACGTTCGACTGCTCGCAGAGGCAGAGCGAGGCCACGGATTTGGTTTCGGCATTCCAGAACAGCTGGTAGATCTGCTGCATGCCGCCGAGTTTCCAGGTGCAGTCTTTGATGTGCTCGTAGCCTTCGCGTTCCAGGGCGATCAGGTGTTCTTCGGCATTGGGGAAGACTTCGAGGTTGGTGGAGTAGTGCTCTTTCAGTCGATTCTCCAAGGGCATGCGCATCTTGCGGATCCTGGTCAGCAACTCCACCCATGGGAGGAAGAACCACGCGGCGGCGGCGAGGATGCCGGCGATGACACTGCCGGTGAGAAAGTAGAAACATAAACCGGACGCGACTAGCATGACCAAAGCGCCGAATTTGCGAAGATACATGGTGCGACAAGAGCGCAGCGCAAATCCAAAAACGATGACGGCTAGAACGGTGTAAAATTGATTCATAACATATCCGCCAACCGCACGGCCTACCTAGCCACGGGTGGCTAAGCTTTTGATAACGAGAGAATTTAATGTCTGATGTTTCCCTCGTTCGCGCTGTTGACGCGGGAATATGCCACCGCCCGCTGCGGATTGCAACTTGTGAAACTGGATGGGATCGATATGCTCCTTGCCATGGCGATTGAGACATTTGATGGCATCAGCCCGGAGATTCATCCCAGCGCGTTTATCGCAGGCAGTGCGGATGTGATTGGTAGGGTGAAAGTGGAAGAGGACGCCAGCGTCTGGTATAACACCACCTTGCGCGGCGATATCAACGAGATCGTCGTCGGCCCTCGTTCCAACGTGCAGGACAACGTCTGCATCCACCTCGCCGATGATTACGGCACCTATCTCGGCGAGCTCGTGACCATTGGCCACAGCGCGATCGTGCATGCCTGCACGGTGAAGGACGAGGTGCTGGTCGGCATGGGTGCCTGCATTCTGGATGGCGCGGTGATCGGCGAGCGCAGCATCATCGGCGCCAACTCTCTGGTGACCGGAGGAACCGTGATCCCACCCGGCTCACTGGTGCTCGGCAGCCCGGCGAAGGTGGTGAAAACGCTCGATTTGGCCCAGCAGGCGGATATCAAAAAGTGGGCTGAGAAATACGTCAGGAATGCCAAGAAATATAAGCAGCGCCCGAATGATGGACGCTGCTAGGCGGTGATCCTCTGGCATTTTGACACTGCGGATTGACTCCACCGTGTGACAGGGTAGACTAATCGGCGTATGCTAGAAAATTCACCCGAAGATGCCAAAGTCCGCGTTGAGCCGGTGGCCCTGATGCCCACCTCGGCTGGTTGCGCGGTGTTCTTGGGTGACGGTGAAAAGGTCATCGTATTTTACATCGAGCCCGCCATCGGAGCATCGATTAATGCGGTGATGGCCGGGGTGAAACCACCGCGACCGCTGACCCACGACCTGTTCTCCCAAGTCATCGATGCCTTTGGCGGCCACGTCGATCATGCCGACATTATCAAAGTCGAAGGCGAGGTGTTCTTTGCCCGCTTGTTGATCAGTGCCGAGAACGAAATCATGGAACGCAAGATTGTGGAAATCGATGCCCGCCCAAGTGATTGCCTGGCCTTGGCCGTGCGCCAGGAAGCGCCGATCTACGTCCTCCGTGAAGTCTGGGACGAGCTGCGCGACATGTCCGATGTGCTGAGCGAACTGAAGGAAAAAGGCGAATAAGCCTGGGGGAATTGCTCCGGCTGTGAGTGCATCGCAGCGCCCTAGACCTCGATCGTTTTTCTGACGAAGTCCAGTGCGTCTTCGCGGGTGCTCAGATGACCTTCTAACTGCTCGGTTTGAACTTGGGTGAGAATCTTTTTGAATACGGGGCCGGGTTTAAGCCCCATGTCGATGAGGTCCTTGCCGGTCACCAGTGGGGTGGGGATCAAGGGCTCGGCGGCAAATTCTTTTTCCTTCTCCCGCAGGAAGTCATAGTTCTCCGTCAGGCCGTTGCTGCTGGCGCAATCGACCCGGTGCAGCTCCATTTCCTGCTCAAAGGTGGGACGCGCCATGAAACGCTTCACCTTGGCGGTGCGCATGTCCATGACGTTCATGAAGTTCATATGGTTGCGAACCATGGCGCAGACGTCCTCGATGGTTTTGTTCGAGTATTTCATCCGCCGCAGAATCACGTCCGCCATCTCAGCACCTACGCGGTCGTGACCGTTGAAGCGGATGCGGTCGGCTTCTTCATCGTAGGTATAGGTCGGCGGCTTGGCGATGTCGTGCAGCAGCACCGCGAGGGCTAGCTCGGGGGTGACATCGCCACCTAACATATCGAGCATGATCCGGGTGTGGGTGTAGACGTCTCCCTCCGGGTGCCACTGCGGCGGCTGCTCGCAGCCGATCAGGGCGTAAACTTCCGGCACGATGAATCGCATCAGTCCGCTCTCGGTGAGTAAATCAAGCCCCCGCGCCCGCCCGGGTGCCACCAGCGTTCGGGTGAACTCGTCGCGCACTCGCTCGGTGCTGATTTGTTCCAGCAGACCAGCATGGTCTTGAACGGCCTGCCAAGTGCTGGCTTCGATTTCAAAATCCAGGACCGTGGCGAAACGGACGGCGCGCATCAGCCGGAGGGCATCTTCCTGGAAGCGGTCAGCGGCATTACCAATCGCTCGGAGGGTTTTGCTTTTCAGGTCGGCCAGGCCACCTACGTGGTCGATCACTTCTTCGGTCACCGGATGCTGGAACAGACCGTTGACGGTGAAGTCGCGGCGTTGGGCATCTTCCTCTGGGCTGGAAAAGGTCACCGACTCCGGGTGTCGGCCATCTTTGTAAGAGCCGTCGTGACGAAAGGTGGCGATCTCAAAAGGGATCTTGTTTTCCTTCACCAGAATCACCCCGAAGTGGGCGCCGATGGCATCGGATTTGGGAAAAAGCGCCTGCACTTCGTCGGGTGTGGCGGAGGTGGCGATGTCGTAATCCTTCGGCTCGTTTCCTAACAATGCGTCTCTAACACAGCCTCCTGCAAAGTAGGTGGTGTGTCCGGCATCGATGAGGCGCTGCGCGGTGGCAACGGCCGTTGTTTTCAAATCGCTCACTGTGGATAGACATAAGACTCAAGCGCTAAGATACAAGGTGAATGTGCTGGGTGAATTTGGTATTTGGAATTTAAGAATGGGAGTTTAGAACTAGCCATGCCCATGATTTTCGAAAACATGCAGATGGTGAACTGGCAACATCCTCTGTTTGTGATTTCAGCCTTTGTGCTCGGTGCCTGTGTCGGATCTTTTCTCAACGTCGCTATCTACCGGCTGCCGCGCGGTCTTTCGGTGAACACGCCGAAGCGCTCGTATTGCCCGACCTGTGAGAAGGACATCCCATGGTATCGCAACATCCCCTTGTTCACCTGGCTCGCCCAAGGTGGGAAATGTGCCGAGTGCCAGTGCCGGATTCCATTCCGCTACTTCGCGGTGGAGCTGGTCACCGCACTGCTGTTCCTGCTGATGTGGGTGAGCTTCCCGCAGACGCCGGGGCTGGCGCTTTTCTACATGATCCTGATGGCGCTGTTAGTGGTGGTGGTTTTTGTCGATGCCGAGCTGATGTTGATCCCGCTGCAGGTAACCTGGCTGGGCACCGCGCTGGGTGTGGTTGGTGCCGTGCTGATCCAACATCACCTGCGCGCCGATGGCTGGGTGGACGGTCTGTGGAAATGTGGTCTCGGATTTGTCGCCGGTTTCGGCGGCCTGTGGTTGGTGGTTCGCCTTGGCAAATTGGCCTTCGGGAAGAAAAACATGGAGTTCGCCGAGGCGGTCGAGTGGGAACTGCGGGAGCCGACCGATGATCCGGATGACGAGCAGGAGGAGCTGTGCTTTGTCATCGATGGCGATGCCCATGGGTGGTCCGAGCTATTTTTCCGCGATTCCGATCAACTGATCATCGAGGGCAGTGGCTTTCTGGTGGATGGCAAAAAGGTCAAGGCCAAGGAGCTGGTGATCAAAGGCACGACCATTGAGCTCAAGGGGAAAACCATCGGTATCGAGGATCTCAAATCTCTCAGCGGCAAAGCGCGCAAGGTGGTGATTCCTCGCGAGGCGATGGGGATGGGCGATGTCTATCTGATGGGCATGTTAGGTGCCTGCCTCGGTTGGGAATCGGTGCTGTTCACCGTCTTTGCCGCCTGTTTATTCAGCATCTTCCTCGCCATTCTCGGGCGCATGGGCTTTGGCCAGCGGCTGCCTTTCGGGCCCAGTTTGGCCTTTGGTGGATTCGCTTGGATCTTCTTCGGCTGGCAGGTCTGGGATTGGTATTTCTCCCTGATGGCACCTGCTCCGGTGGTGCAGGGCTACTGAACAATCTCGGTGCCGATCCCTGAGCGGGTGAAGATTTCCAGCAGCAGCGAGTGCGGGGTGCGGCCGTCGATGAAGTGGACTTTACCGACACCGTGGGAAAGGGCATCGAGCGCGGAGTCAATTTTCGGCAACATGCCGCCGGCGATGGTGCCGTCTTCGATCAGTTCCTCCGCCTTGGGCTGATTGATCGAGGGGATGAGGGTGCTTGGATCATCGCGATCCGCGAGGATGCCGGGGACATCGGAAAGATAAACCAGCTTGGTGACTTTCAGCTCCTTGGCCAGGCAGGCAGCGGCGAGGTCGGCATTCACATTGAGCGGTTTGCCACTTTCTTCCTCGGCGGCAAGCGGTGAGATCACCGGCACGGTCTCGGAGTAAATGCAGTTGCGGATTTCATCGAGCTGACAGCCCACCGCTTCGCCAACGCGGCCGATGTCGACATTGTCACCGTCCTCATTGGTCGCTTGAATCCGGCGTCCGACAAAAACCTCGGAGCCGGGCAGCCCTTTGGCCTTTCCTCCGAATTCCGTGAGCATGTCCACCAGGCCGGGGTTGATTTTTCCCGAGAGGGTATGCTGCACGATGTCGATTGCTTCCGGTGTGGTGACGCGGAAGCCACCGATGAAGTTTGCCTCCAGCCCGGCCTCTTTCATTGCGGCCGAGATGGCCTTGCCGCCACCGTGCACGACTACTGGGTTCACGCCGGCAACTTCGAGGAAGACGATGTCGCGCATGACTTTTCTAACAAGGTCCGGATCTTCCATCGCGGAGCCTCCCATTTTGATCAGGAAGGTGTGGCCGCGGAACGATTGGAGATAGGGCAGAGCTTCGATCAGGACCGAGGCTTTGTTGATGGTGGCATCCAGAGACATGTGGGCGTTTTAAACTGCCCGATATAAATGCCAAACACGAAATGTGGCTTAAGAGTGGATGACAGGTTGGAGGTCGCTGGTGTGATCCTCTTGGAGGGTGGTGTGTTTGCGTCTGGCCGCAGGGACAATGGCGCCCACGATGAGGGCGGTGAGCAGGGGGCTGACATTGAACCAGTGCTCCGTGATATCCATGATCAGCAGTAACAGGGGGTAAATGAGAGCGGCAGTGAGAAGGCTGGCGAGTAAGCGGTTAATGCGTTTGAAGCCGCTGAACCAGCAGGCGGCAAAGGCAACATCGAAAATGATCACCACCTGAGCCCATAGAGGCAGACGGCGATAGTCGATGGAGGCTCCTGGCTCTATTGCTAGCAGGTTTGTGGACCAGTGTTGGACAGCTGCCAGACGTTCGGGCGAAAGTAAGTTCGTAGAGGCAGTTTTTTCCCCAGTGGCACAGAAGAGAAACACGTCAGGCTCTGCGGCGGTGGCGGACCCGGCGCTGTTATCTTTCGGGCGGGTGATCAGCTCCTCGGCCTTGAGCGGGGGCTGGGTCGATGCCTGTTGCTCGTTGGCGGAGAACACGGGGAGGGCGGTTTCACCATAGGAATCAATCGGGATGACCAGACCTTCCATACCCAACCGAATGTGCCGGCCGCAGTGGACTCTGACCTCGTCGGGCCGCACATCGTGGGCACTCATCAGCGCGAGCAGCTCGAGCGAAGGGATGAGGCCCTCGTCTTGCCATTGGCAGATCATCGGCACGTAGTCTGGGGTGCCAGGGGTGCTCTCGATCGAGCTGAAGCCGGCGTAGCTGTGTTCTCCGCCTGACATTACCGCCGGAAGCGCGACTTGGTTCACCGTGGGGATGAGGCGACGGTTTCCGCTGACTTGGGAAAAGGGGATGAGGCTGCGGCGCAGGGCGGGCGGTAGCTCTTGGGCCGTGGCGCCTCGAGTCAGCGGTAGGCCGAAGCTGGCATGGGAAAAGGGAGCCAATTGATGGTTGAGAGCGTCAGCGCTGAGCCCCAGATCTCCGTCCCAGCTCAGTCGGGTAGTGAAGACGAGATTCTCGACGCCCCGGTCATTGAGCGCGTGCAGCATCACTGCGTAATCGAGCGGTGACGGCGGTGTGGACTCATACACACGGTCAGGATCATCGGTGATCTCGATCAGCTGGAATGCGCGACCTCGATCTGGCTGCTTGCTGAGCAAGCGAGAGGTGATCACCTGGGTGTTACGATCCAGATCGTAGAGTCTGCCTGACGATTGCGCGGCGGCACGGACGCAGGTGATATCGAACTCGGGCAGGAAATGGGTTTTGTTTCCGAAAAAGAGCACCAGTAAGCTGGTCAGGGCGGTGAGGATAAACGACCAGAGGTAAGGGCGCAGTTTGGCCGCCAAGCTGTCGTTGTTCGTCGCTTGTTCAGCCGACTCCGACCCAGCACCCGAAGCCGGGTCGGCTTGGGGTTTGGCGTTGTTTTCAGATTTAGAAGTCATCGGCCGCTAGTTGAGATCGTGGCGGTCTGGGTGGCGGTCCGGGCGGAGCGCCAATCAGGCTTTTTCCAGCGCATCTAACACGGGAAGCAGCGGCTCTTCAAGATCAGAGCCGGTAATGACCTCGCGAAGGATTTTTCCTGCGGTGGGAAGGTGCTGGAGGAACCACTCCTGCTGCGGCTGCCGACCAATCTTGGCGTAGGCACCCATGGCCTGCATCAGCCGCTGGGTGGCGCATTTCTGGAGGATGGGCGCGATCGGTTCTTCTTCGGAGACTTCCTCCCAGAGATCGAGCAGCTTCTGCCGGTCCTCGGCGGAGTGGTCCATGTAGGGATCGTAGATCAACGAGGCGAGATCGTATTCTTGGCGACCGCGGCGCATGCCTTGGAAATCGATGAGCCAGGCCTCGCCTTCATTGACGATGATGTTTTGCGACTGAAAATCGCGGTGCACCAGGTTCCGTGACGAGGCGCCAAGGTCCTTGGCCATCTGGGCCAGCGCAGGGTGCTCGGAGAGTTCGTCGACCACCGCCGGGTTCATGCCCAGATGTTCATCGGCGACTTGATCGAAAAAGTAATCCTGCTCCCAGCGGTAAAGTGCCTCGTCAAAGGGGGGCTGGAACTCGAGGTCTTTTGGCGGGCGGGTGTAGAAAAGTTTGTCCAGCTGCTCGAAGGCGGAGCGGTAGATCGGCTCGCGCACTTCCCACGGTTCGTCTTTCAGGCTGAGCAGATCGACATCGCCGAGATCTTCCACCAGGGCCACACGGCGGCCGGGGTGATCGTAGATGACTTGCGGCACGTTGAAACCGGCATCGGCGAGGAAATTGGAGACCGGCAGGTAGTTCGCATTGTCCTTGCGATCCATGGTGTAGTGGATGCCGATGTAGGGGGCGTAACCCTCAGCTTTTAGCCGGACAATGGTGCGCCCGGACGCGCCCTTGGTGATCGGCTCGATGACACAGGAGTGAGTCGGGCTGAGTTCGAGGTAGTTGCGGATGGCGGTAAGCAGGGTATCGGCTGGCATGGCAGTAGGCGTTGTGTGTGGAGATTTCAGAAAATGGACTCTGTTTCAATGGTTAAATTGCTCCTGTCAAGATCGCGTCTCGGTGCTGGCTTCCGGCCGGAACGCGAATTCCGGGCCAGACGATGCAGTTTTCCAAGCGGGCACCAGCCTCGACGATCGCTCCCGGACCAATGACGCAGCTTGATTCATCGACCTCGGCGTCGGGGTGGATTTGGGCATCGGGGTGGATGGCATCGTCTCGCTTCTGACGTAAATAGTCGTGCACGTCGCGGTAAGCCTGCGGATTGCCAATATCGAACCAATCGCCCTCGTCCAGCACCACCGCCCCGAGTTTTCCGGCTTGGATCAGCTCGATGAAGGCGGGCACAATCGAGACCACTTGCTCATCGGGGATCAGGTCGAGGATTTCCGCATTGATGCAATAGACGCCGGTGAACTGATGCGTGCCGGCAGCCGAACCCAGCAGGTTGCGCATGTCGCTGACCTGGTCGCCGGCGATGTTGACGTTGCAGTTTTCCCCGCTCGAGCGCAGCGCCAGGGTGGCGACGTTGTTGGATGCGCTGTGGTGATCGATCAATTGTTGGATATCGATGTCGGTGAGAATGTCGCCATTGTAGACCAGCAGCGGGTCGTCGCCGATGAAGGTGGCGATGTTGCGGATGCCTCCTCCAGTTTCGAGTAAAACGTCTTCGTGGAAAAATGCCAAGGGGCTGCCTTCGAATGTCCCGTCCGGATAGCTGGCGTTCCAGGCGTCGGGTAGGTGGTGGGTGTTGATGGCGAACTCAGTGATGCCGGCGGCTTGGCAGTGGCGCAGCGCGTGGTTTGCCATCGGCTCGTGAAACACCGGCACCAGAGGCTTCGGCAGCAGGTTGGTGAGCGGGCGGAGGCGGGTGCCGAGACCGGCGCCGAGGATGAATGCTTTGTGGATCACAAGCGAAGACTCAGGAATCAGCCGCGAAGATGCAAGAAATACATTGAAAACACAGCGCCAATCCCAGAGTAATGGTGTCCATGATCCACCAGCGTATGTTCCGCCTGCTCACCGCCGTTCTGCTCACTCACACTGCCACGGCCGATGAGCCTGAGGAAAAGCAATTTTACCATGGCAAGCCGGTCAAAGCGCTGCTGGTCACCGGCGGCTGCTGCCACGATTACGAATTCCAGACCAAGGCGCTGACCATGGCGTCCGAGGCCAAGGCGCCGATCCAATGGACCGTGGTCAACCAAGGTGGCAAGGGCACCAAGGCTGAGATCGATCTCTATCAGGATCCCAACTGGGCCAAGGGCTACGATGTGGTGGTGCATAACGAGTGTTTTGCAGGCACCACCAACGTCGAATACATCAAGAAAATCACCGACGCCCATAAGCAGGGTGCTCCGGCCGTGGTGATCCACTGCGCCATGCACACCTACCGCAAATCCAAAGACACCGAGTGGCAGAACTTCCTTGGAGTGACCACCAAACATCACGATCACCAAAGCCACTACCCAGTGACCACGGTGAAGAAGGATCACCCGATCATGAAAGGCTTCCCGGCGAACTGGAAAACGCCCAAGGACGAGCTCTACGTCATCCTCGATACCGCCAAAGGCATGAGTCCGCTGGCCACCTCCGTCAGCGAGAAAGACGGCAAGGTGCATCCGGTCATCTGGGTGAACGATTTCCACGGCACCCGTGTTTTCGGCACCACCTTCGGACATACCAGCGAGACCTTCAGTGATCCCGTTTTCCTCGATCTGGTCACCCGCGGCATCCTCTGGTCCGCCGGGAAGTTGGAAAAATAGCCGACCGCAGGGGGTAAGAATATTCCTAGTCCAATAAGCTCTCCAGCGCCCGCCTGTCGGGGCTGGGCATGGGCAGCTGTTCCAGCTCATCGAGTGTGTGCCACTTTTCCTGATCCTGGACGTTCACGTTCTGGGCGTCACAGGCGTAGATCCGCAGGGTCACATGATAGCGTGTGATGCTGTAGGTGGTTTTCAGCGCCAGCGCCAGGTCGAGCGTTTCGGCATGCTCGCGTCTGGGGATCGACCACATACCTTCGCGGCGTTTGCCCTGCTGCACCTGATGCAGCAGCACCCGACCGTGAGAGTCCGTGGCAAAGAGGGCGAACTCATCGGTGCGGGTGACCTTGGCGGCGGACTTCTTGATCGGTAGCGTGCTGGGGTCGCTGCACTGGCAAAATTGGCTCACCGGGCAGCTTGAGCAATCGGGCGATTTGTTCGAGCATTGTCGCTGGCCCAACTCCATCAGTGCCGAGTTGTAGGCGCGTGGATTGTCTCCCGGCACCAGATCGGCCGCCCATTTCCATAGCTGTCGACTGCCGGCGCTGGTGTCGATGCGTTCTTGGAAATCAAAAACCCGCGAGAACACCCGAGCGACGTTGGCGTCCACAATCGCTTGAGCTTCATTATAGGCAAAAGATGCCACGGCACCTGCGGTGTATTCGCCGATGCCCGGGAGTGCGCGCACTTCATCGTATTTCTTGGGGAAATATCCGCCGTGATCGCGAGTGATGGCACGGGCGGCGGCATGCAGGTTGCGCGCCCGCCGATAATACCCCAGCCCTTCCCAGGCCTTGAGGATCTCCTGCTCGGTCGCCTCGGCCATCGCGCGCGGTGTCGGGTAGAGCGCCATGAAGCGGGTGTAGTGACCTTTCCCTAACACGGTGGCCACCTGCGTCTGCTGCAGCATGATTTCGGAAACCAGGATCGCCCAGGGATCGGTGGTGTCGCGCCACGGGTATTCCTTGCCTTCGGCCTCGAACCACTTCACCAGGGCATTCTGGAACGCCCGGGGGTTTTGGGTCGGGTGTTTTTTTGCGCGGGGTTTCTGCGGGTCAGCGGGCATGCGCTGGTTGTAGTCGGGCGCAGGGCAAATACCAGATTTCTCCTCTCAAAATCCTGTGTGCCGGCCCGTCAGTGCATGCCCCAAGAGACGCGGTGAGTTGAATTTTACCGAGGTCTGGTGTAGATTGAATTGTGTCAATCTAGCCTAGGAGAATGCCATGGAAAAAATTCATCTGAGAAAACAGGACCGCGACCTCTTCGCTGCGCTATTGAGCGTGCTGCCGGGGGCTGGGCATCTTTACAAACATCACTACCTGGCAGGGCTCGGCATTATGACCGGAGGCAACCTCCTGATGGTCTTCGTCACCGCCTTGCTGGCTCTGGCAACCTTCGGTTTGGCCATTATTTTGGTGCCAGCAGCCTACGTGTTAGGCGTTGCTTATGCAGCTTATGAGTTAGAGGATTGGCACGGTAAACATGAGCATTTTCACCCCTGGCGCGACGAAGAAGGCTCTCGCGATTAACTTTCTCGTCATGATCAATGAGACAAAAAAAAGAGGCTGTCCAGTGACAGCCTCTTGAGGGAAATTGGATGCTTGTGCTTGGCTTAGCCACGTTTGCGGCGCATCAGGAAGGCAAAAGCAGAGAGGCCGAGCATGGCGAGGCTGGATGGTTCCGGAACCAGTTCGCCATTGTAAGTTGGCAGGTGCACTTCCGAAGTGGTGGTGAGGTTCTGGGCGTAGATAGAACCGTCGATGTTAGCGGAGGTGGTCACCGTGGCATTTGGGGCGAGGACCTGCCCCATCATGTTGTAGCTGCCGAAGTCGATGCTTTCAGCTTCGTAGAAGTTCCAGATCACGCTCTCACGCACCGCGAGGTCTGTGAACGAGCCGACCATGTTACCACTTGTCCAGTCGATATCCGTTCCTGAAACGTTGATCACCACGGTGCTGGCAGAGTTCAGGTCCAGCTCAATCTGTTGCACGTAATTATTGCTGAAGATGTCGTTGCCGCTGTAGGAAAAAATAGCAGTGCCATCGTCGTCCGGTGTGGCGCTGAAGACCAGTGGTCCTGGCTGGCTGCTTGGGAAGCTGGCTACGCTGTTGGAGGCGAGACCAGAAAGCTGGGAGCTGGCGGCATCGAGTTGAGCGAAGATCGCATCGTAGGAAACACCTGGGTTCGATACCAGTGAACCGCCACCGTTGTAGTTGACGTTGCGTGAAATTGATCCCCCGAGCTCAATGCTACCGGCGTTCAGATTGATCGAGTTTCCGGAAACAATGTCACCCGCCACTTGGAGAGTGAAGGTGGATGAGTCCACTGTGTTCTGCAGCTTGATGGCGAGGTTCATGCTGTTGCTGCCTGTGAGGTCGCCGCCGACCAAGGTGCGGCCTTCGACGTCGGACGTGGTGCTGAAATCGCCGGAGACGATTACGGAGTAGTCCGATAGTGGTGACAGACTCTGGGCATTGGCGTCAGTGATGCTCAATGGGAGAGCTGCTGCCAGTGACAAGCTGGAGAGGCCAAGGGCAGCACCACGAAGATTGATTTTTTGGATGAGATTCATAGCGGGTAAATAGGGTGTGTTCGCCGCGAAACTCTTACATAAATCTATAAAGTCAAATAATTATGTAAATTTTCTATAAAAAGTAATCATGCGTTGGTTTTTATGATTGGTTGATCAAACAATTGTATAAGTTGTGTGGTTTTTACGATAGTTAAGATCCTGTTAATTATAAATTTTGTAAACTTTATCGCCGTTTGAGCTTATTATTCCGTGCTATCGTGCTTATCGTGAGTGGTTCATGTGGTGTTCTTCATATTCTTGAGTGGATTGAAAAAGTTCACTGATGGTGAATTCGGATGCATCAAAACGCAGTTTTTGAGTGTAGAGTTCAGTCATCAGGACGCAAAAAAAAGCACCGTGCGAACACGGTGCTTTTTGGTGAAGTCAAAGAGAGCGATGGCGGATTAGCCGATCTGATCAGCGCCGAAGTAGGGGGCCAGAGCCTCGGGGATGAGGATGGAGCCGTCGGGCTGCTGGTATTGCTCGATGAGGGCGACGTAAAGACGAGGCAGCGCGGTGCCGGATCCGTTCAGGGTGTGGCAGATCTGGTTTTTGCCGTCGGCGTCTTTATAACGCAGCTTCATCCGGCGCGCTTGGTAGTCGCCAAAGTTCGAGCAGGATGAGACCTCGAGGAATTTGTTTTGTCCGGGCGACCAAACTTCGATGTCGTAGGTCTTGGTGGACGAGAACCCGATGTCGCCGGTGCAGAGTTCAATCACGCGGTAATGCAGGCCGAGCTTCTGGAGAATCGCCTCGGCGTGACCGGTGAGTTCCTCGAGCAGCTCGAAGGATTTCTCCGGCTGGACGATTTGAACCAGCTCGACTTTATCGAACTGGTGCATGCGGATGATGCCGCGGTTGTCACGACCCGCACTACCGGCTTCACGGCGGAAGCAGGGGGTGTAGGCGGTGAGCTTGATCGGGAGTTCGTCGTCCTTGAGTAGGGTGTCGCGGTAAAGGTTGGTCACCGGGACTTCGGCGGTGGGGGCGAGGAAAAGGGAGTTGTCCTCGATGCCATACATGTCGTCCTCGAACTTCGGCAGCTGGCCGGTTCCTTCCATGCACTCACGTTTGATGATGTGTGGCACGTTGACTTCCTCGTAGCCGTGTTCATCACTCTGGGTGTTGAGTAGAAATTGGATGAGTGCGCGCTCGAGGCGGGCTCCTTTTCCCCGGTAAACGACGTAGCCGGATCCGGTCAGGCGGGTGCCATCGTCGAAGCTGATCAGGCCGTGTTGTTCGGCGAGGGCAACGTGGTCGAGTGGTTCGGCTATTTCAGGTTTCTCACCCCAGACGCGGATTTCAGGGTTGGCGTCTTCGTTGTCGCCTACCGGGCAATCGGCGTGGGGGAGGTTGGGGATGCTCATCAGCAGCTCGGTCTGGCGGCTGCCGGCGGTTTCACCGGCTTCATCGAGCGCGGCGATCTTTTCGCCGATCTCGCGGACCTCTTCCTTGATGGCTTCGGCCTCGTCGGCTTTGCCTTGGCCCATGAGGGCTCCGATTTGCTTGGACAGCTGCTTGCGCTGGGACTGGAGCTGCTGCTTATCGGTCTCGGCACTGCGACGGGATTCATCGCAGGCGAGCACTTCATCGATGAGCAAATGCGCATCACCGCCTCGGGTAGCAAGGCGTTCTTTGATGGCTGCGGCGTCTTCGCGGATGGCTTTGATATCAAGCATGGCGCGGAAGTGATAGCGGATCGGGCCGATTTTGAAACTACGAATCTTGTGAATGATACGAATTTTTTGACCGCGAAATATGCGAACTACGCGAAACAAGGTTTGAGTGGTGCTTTTGAACCACAGAAGCGACGGAATACACGGAAGGTGGCTTGGGTTATTGCCCAGCATCCACGGGGCGCTTGACCGCGAATCTAGCGAATTGGACGAATTGTTTGCCAGGGTGGATGATTCGTTGATGAGACGCGAAAGTTTTTCCGATTTGGTATTTGGAGTTTGGAACTGAAAACTTAAGGTCAGCGCGATGTCAGAGAAGAGAGCTAGCTGGGCGACAGTGTGTGTGGGACTTGCACGGATGATTCTGCACTCGCGTGAAATGCGGCGGAAGATGCTGTTTCAGCTGGTGATTGTGCTGCTGGTTTTGGTGGTGCTGGGCGCCTGGCCGCTGGCCACTTGGTTGAGCGGGAGTGTGTGGCTGTTTCTTCTCTGGTGGGGTGCCTCGATGTTCTACGGCCTGATGATCGTCCTGCTGGCCATTTACGATATGGCTGCGGTGGTGAAGGAGGAGCGTAAGAAGCACCGGGAAGAGTGATCTTCTGTCAGCCTATTCTAGGACTCACCTTCTTGAGTGAATGTGGGGGATGCCGTAGGCGCCTAACTGGCCATCGCATGAGGGGATGGGGTGTGCGCTGAGGTGGGGGAAAAGAAAAACCCTGGGTTTTCACCCAGGGTTGTTTGATTGTTTGTTGGCGTGAGAGCCGTCAGGGTGTGGTCGTGGTGACCGCTGTAGCCTGATTGCCTGCTCCTGCCTCTATGACTCGCGGCCGCAGCATTTTTTGAACTTCTTGCCTGATCCGCATGGGCAGTCTTCGTTGCGGTTGATCTTGGCCATTGGGCGGCGCTTGGGTAGGTTGATCTTGATTTGCTGACCGTCTTCCACAGGAGTCATTTGCAGGTCCTGGGAGTTGCCGGTTTGGGCGATGTTGTCGTTGGTGATGGCTGGAGCTTCGGAGGCGTTGGCATCGCTGGTGAGCTGCTGCTGGCCGCGCATGAAGTTCTCGAACTGTTCGAGGTTGGTGGTGGAGCGGAACAGGTTGCCGAGGGTTTCGCTCTCGATGCTGCTCATCAGGGTTTCAAACAGAGCGTAAGCTTCGTTTTTGTATTCCACCAGGGGGTCCTTCTGGCCTTGGGCGCGCAGGTGCACACCTTCGCGCAGGGCATCCATGTTGTAGAGGTGCTCCTGCCAAAGTTTATCGATGCCGGTGAGGATGATGTGGCGTTCCAGCATGTCGAGCAGCTCAGGGTCTTCGTGTTTGATCTTGAGCTCGTAGGTTTCTTTAACCTTCTGCACCACGAAGTCGGCGTTGCCTTGGGCGTCACGATCGTGGAAGCCGCTTTCCTCGAGAGAGAGTTGCAGAGGGAAGGTGGTGTTCACCCAGTTCAGCAGCTCGGCGTAGTCGGGAGCTCCTTCATCGCGGTCTTCGAGGAAGCCGAGGACAGCCTCGGGGATGGCGCGCTCGATGACTTCATCGATGAGTTCGCGTGGGTTCTCCGAGTTGATGACCTCGTTGCGGTAGCCGTAGACGACTTCGCGCTGCTTGTTCATCACGTCATCGAAGTCGAGCACGCGTTTACGCCATGAGTAGTTCCGCTGCTCCACACGTTTCTGCGCGGTTTCCACGGATTTGTTGAGCCACTTGTGCTCGAGCGCTTCACCGTCTTCCATGCCGAAGCGTTCCATCATGTTGGTCATGCGCTCGGCGGCGGCAAAGTTACGCATCAGATCATCCTCAAAAGAGATGAAGAACTGGCTCATGCCGGGGTCACCCTGACGGGAACAACGACCACGCAGCTGGCGGTCGACGCGGCGGGATTCGTAACGCTCGGTGGCGATGACAAACAGTCCGCCGACTTCGGGCACTCCGGGGGCGAGTTTAATATCGGTGCCTCGACCGGCCATGTTGGTGGATACGGTAACGGCTCCTTTTTGACCGGCATTGGCGACGATTTCGGCCTCCTGACGGTGGAACTTGGCGTTCAGGATGTTGCAGGGGATCTTCGCGCGCTTGAGCATTTTGCCCAGCAGCTCGGAAGCTTCCACGGATGCGGTGCCCACGAGGACCGGCTGGCCGCGATCGTGCGCTTCCTGGATTTTAGCCACCACCGCGTTGTATTTCTCGCGGCGAGTTTTGAACACCTGATCGTTGTGATCGATGCGGATGTTTGGCTTGTTGGTAGGGATCGGGAGAACGTCCAGTTTGTAAATGTCGTGGAATTCCGCGGCTTCGGTTTCGGCGGTGCCGGTCATGCCTGCGAGTTTTTCATACAGACGGAAGTAGTTCTGGATGGTGATGGTGGCGTAGGTCTGGGTTTCCTCCTCGACGTGGGCGCCTTCCTTGGCTTCCACCGCCTGGTGCAGGCCATCGGACCAACGGCGACCGGGCATCTCACGGCCGGTGTTTTCATCCACAATGATGACCTTGTTGTCCGAGACGACGTATTCGACGTCTTTCTCGTAGAGACAGTAGGCTTTCAGAAGTTGGGAAATCGAGTGCATCTTCTCGCCTTGGGTGTCGAGGCGGCGCTGCAGTTCTTCTTTCTTCTGAGCGCGATCTTCGTCGCTCATTTCGAGGTCGGCATCGATCTCGCCGTAGGCCTCACCGAGGTCGGGGAGGACGAAGGCGTCCGGATCATCCGGGGAGAGGAATTCACGGCCCATTTCCATGAGGTCGGCGTCGTGGGCTTTCTCATCGATGGTGTAGTAGAGCTCCTCCTTGATGGCGAAGAGGTCGCGTTTCTGAGAATCCTGATACATCGAGAGCTCGGTCTTCTCGATCAAGCGGCGGGTCTCAGGGTCCTCCATGAAGCGCATCAGCTGGCGGTTGCGCGGGTTGCCGAGTTTGATTTTGAACAGGGCGCGGCCTGCGCCGATCTCATCCTTGGCCTCGAGGCACTTTTTCGCCTCCTCGGCGAGCTCGTTACAGAGCGTGTTCTGGCGTTTCACCAGCTGTTCGATGAGCGGCTTGTAGCGACCGTATTGTTCCGTGTTCGAAACGGTGGATGGGCCGGAAATGATGAGTGGGGTCCGGGCTTCATCGATGAGGATGGAGTCCACCTCATCAATGATGGAAAAGTAGTGGCCGCGCTGGACTTGCTCCTCTTTCGAGGACGACATGCCGTTGTCGCGCAGGTAATCGAAACCGAACTCGGCGTTGGTTCCGTAGGTGATGTCGCACTCGTATTTCTCGCGGCGCAGGTGCGGTGGCATCTGGCTTTGAATGCAGCCGACGGTGAGACCGAGGTATTTGAAGACAGCGCCCATCCATTCGGAGTCACGACGTGCGAGGTAGTCGTTCACGGTGACCACGTGCACGCCCAAGCCGGTGAGGGCGTTGAGGAAAACGGGGAGGGTGGCGACGAGAGTTTTACCTTCCCCTGTCTGCATCTCAGCGATCATGCCGCGGTGCAGCGCGATGCCGCCGATGAGCTGGACGTCGAAGTGCACCATTTCCCACTTCATCGTTTGATCGCAGACCTCGATGTTCTGACCGCAGAGGCGGCGAGCGGCATTCTTCACCGCAGCGAAAGCTTCCGGCATGATCTGGTCGAGATACTTGGCGCGGGCGGCGCGGAAGTGGTTTTCCTCGATTTCGCGGAAGGCGGTTTTGGCTTCCTCGATGGATTCGGCGCTGGCGCTGGCTTTCGGCAGGCTGGGGAATTCACTGCGGAGGGCGTCGAGGCGATCGTTCACCGCATCCGTGGCGGCCTGCAGCTCGTCTGGCTCCATTTTGTTGAGCTCTCTGACGGTGGGGGCGACCAATGGCAGGTAGCGGTGCAGGTGCTTTTTCCAACCATCCACGCGGTCGCGCAGCTGCTCCTCGGACTCGCGCTGGTAGGCTTCTTCGATTTCGTTGATTCGGGCGACGACAGGGCCGAGGCGTTTGACCTCGCGTTGGTTTTTACTGCCGACGATTTTTTGAAGAGTCCACTTAAGCATGTTGAGAATGGTAAAAGGTGCTGATTTTTAGGCACATTTTGGGTGCCTTGCGGAGGTTCCATACACCTGCTTAACTCAGATGGCAAGGGGGGATTGGCTACTGTCGCGGCTATCTGGACGATTGGCCGTCAAAGTTGCTAGATCGCGTCTCGCGCCGCCTTGATTTCCGCCAAGGTGTCCGGGTTTTGTTCGAGGTGGTTCGCCACTGCGCGGATCGCCTCGAGGGTGGAGCGGGAAACATGGTGCTCCATGCCTTCGACGTCGCGGTAGATGGTGTCCTCCTTGATTTCAAAGAGCTCGAGGAAGCGTGTCAGCGTCTCGTGGCGATCGATGATAGCCTTGGCGATGCTCAGTCCTTCCTCGGTCAAGGTGGTGCCGCGGTATTTCTCATGCTTGACCAGCCCTTCGGCATCGAGCTTGAGCAGCATGTTGGTGACACTCGCCTGGGAAATCCCCAGTTTCTTGGAGATGTCGATGGGTCTGGCGTATCCCTTTTCCTCAATCAGATGCAGGATCTGCTCGAGATAGTCATCGCGTGCTGTGGAGCCGCTGGTGCGGTGAGAAATGGCCATGCGGCAGAGTCAGGATAGGCGAATCAAGAGTCAAGGCACAACCGTGACTATGGCGTCTGCTGAGACGATTCAATGATGGTGTGGGGGCGGTAAAGGTCTTTATTAGAAGCCTGAAACTCCGCCTTCAGGCGAACATGAAAATGTGCGAGGTCACAGATTTCCCAGCCGGTGAATGTCCAGGCCTGCTGCTTGCCGTCGTGGCTGATGCCGATCAGCAGGTGCATGGCGTCGTGCTGGATCTTGTTGGTGTGGGTCCGTGGTTCGTAATAGAAGGTGCGCAGCGAGGAGGCGCGGGACTTTTTCTCGAAGAGCTTCGGGTCGAGGTAGGCGCGGGTGACGGTGCCGTCCGCCGCGGTGTGGGTGATCAGCAGGTCCGGATAACCGGAGCGTTGCTCGTTGCCTTTCGCATTGCGGGGGATTTCGCAGGTGATGTTAGCGACGGCATTGAGTCGCCGGTGGATGCCATCTTCGAAAAATCGAGAGGCTTCATTGATACGGCGGAGCTGGCGCACTGGGGAGTCGACCCCATTGAGCTCGGCCACGGTGGCTTTGGCAGCTTCGGTAATCTGTTTGATGATCAGTGCCTGGGGTGGGTGATCGGGGGAAAAGGACAGGACTTTTTTCCCCGTGGCCGCGTAAACGACGTCTGGGAAGGGGAACTTGCGGGTGCCGAGGTCCTGAGCGAGGAGCAGCTTGATCAGGTCATCCGTGCTTTTTTTTGCGCTCGGTTGGGGCTCGCTAAAGCCTGTTGCCGTAGTGGTCAGGCCGATGATGAAAGCGAGCGCTACGGGGGAGATTCGAATGTTCATGAGCCCTGTCATGATGGTTTTAAATCTGCTGAGGTCAATCTCATAGCAGCAAGGGAGTCTTGGCAAATGTGCTTGCCAGCGGCCTTTCTTCGGGGTAATGCCCCCACTCCTGTCAGTCACTTAGGTCGCTTGATTCCATCCGATCCAATCTGCGTCAGCCCAGTCAGTCCTTATGAAATTAGCCAGTCTTTTAACCCCGGAGCAGGTCATTCTCGATCTTAAAGGGGATGTGTGTGTGGAGGCGATTTCTAATATCGTGGATCACCTGATTGATAAAAAGCTGCTGGCTGCGGATAGCCGTGAAGAGATTATGGAGGCGCTGGAAGAGCGCGAGCAGCAGATCAGCACCGGCATTGGCTCGGGCGTGGCGATTCCTCATGCGTTCTCCGATTCCGTGGACCAGGTGGTGGCGGCCTTTGCCCGATCCAAGGAAGGCTGCGACTTCGAATCCCTGGATAACGCGCCGGTGAATTTTGTCATTCTCTTTGTGGTTCCCAAAAAGGACTACAGCCTGCATTTGCAAACACTGGCGGCGATCGCAAAGATGTTTAACAATTGCGCCATCCGCCAGCAGCTCAGCGCGGCTGAGACCGTGGAGGATGTCTTGGATATTTTTGCCTCCCGGCCCTCTCGGATTCACGCCGAAAAGTGAGGGCGGCGCAGCCATGGCAGCACCCGCCCGTGAGCGATGTGTGTTTGCCTCAATGAATTTAGAACGATGATCGAGAAATTAGAAACATCCTTGCTCTCCGCGTTGACTGCGGTGGGTGTCGATTTGCCCGAGAACTTCCAAGCCCAGGTCGCTGCTTCAGCCGATCTGCGCTTTGGCGATTACCAGTCGAACGTCGCCATGGTATTGGCGAAGCAAATTAAAACCAATCCACGCGCGCTAGCCACCCAGTTGGTTGACGCACTCGATCTTGGTGACCTCGCCGAAGCCGATATCGCAGGTCCTGGATTCATCAATTTCCGCATTAAGAAAGAAGCGTGGAGCGAGCGTGTTGGTCAGCTGTTAGGCGATGACCGCCTCGGCGTCCCTCTCGCCAGCCCCGCCCGCACCATTGTGGTGGATTTCTCCGCTCCTAACGTGGCGAAGCCCATGCACGTCGGTCATATTCGCTCGACCATTATTGGTGACAGCCTCGCACGGATCGCCCGATTCCTCGGTCACAAGGTCATCACAGATAACCACATTGGCGACTGGGGCACCCAGTTTGGCATGATCATTCATGGCTGGAAAACGGTGCTCGATCAGGACGCGTTGGAGTGTGACCCCGTGGCGGAGCTCCTCCGCGTTTACCGCAGTGTCAATGCCCTCTGTGGCGATGACGAAAGCGTGCGCGAAACCTGCAAGCAGGAGCTGGTGAAACTCCAGGCCGGCGATCAGGAAAACCTGGAGATCTGGGATAAATGCGTCGAGCTTTCCAAGGATGGTCTGCAGGGAATCTACGACCGCCTCGATGTCAGTTTCGATTACTGGTATGGGGAAAGTTTCTACAACGATCGCCTCGCCCCCTTGGTGGACGAGATGATTGAAAAAGGAGTCGCCCGCGAAAGCGAAGGCGCGATCTGTGTGTTCTTTGACGGCGATCCGAAGCTCGAGGATAAACCGACTGTGGTTCGCAAAGCCGATGGTGGTTTCCTTTACGCCACCACGGATCTGGCAACTATCGACTTCCGCGTGGAAGAGTGGAATGCGGACGACATCTGGTACGTGGTCGGTGCTCCCCAGCAGCTGCATTTCCAACAAATTTTTGAAGCCACGCGTCGCCGTGGTATGACTCCATCGATGCAGCATGTTTCCTTTGGTTCCATCCTGGGCGAGGACCGCAAGCTGATGAAAACCCGCAGCGGCGACAACGTGCAGCTGGTGGACGTGTTAGACGAGGCAGTGGAACGCGCTAGCCAAGCGATCGAAGAAAAGAACCCGGACCTCGCTGCGGATGAGAAGCAGAAAGTGGCCGAGATCGTAGGCATCGGCGCGGTGAAATTTGCCGAGCTTTCCCAACACCGGATGACGGATTACGTCTTCAGCTGGGACCGGATGCTCGCGCTCCAGGGCGATACAGCACCTTACTTGCAATACAGCTGCGTCCGTGTGCGCTCGATTTTCCGCAAGCTGGACGAGGGCGTTAGCCTGGATCTGGAAAACCTGACCATCACCGAAGATGCCGAGGTTCACTTGGCGCGGATGATTGTCCGCTTCGGTGAGGTGGTTCCCTCGCTGCTCGATGATTTCCGTCCGAACCTGCTGGCGAACTATCTGCTGGAGCTGGCCAAGGCCTTCCACTCCTTCTTCGAAGCCTGTCCGGTGCTGAAGTCGGAGGGGGCAACGCAGAACACCCGCCTGGTGCTCTGTGAGCTGACCAGCCGGGTGTTGATGAAGGGACTCGGGTTGCTCGGGATTGAAACTCCCGAGCGGATGTAGTTTTCAGAGATGGACTCTAACGGCGACCACGCTTGTCGTGTTTGTCGTCAGAGGACTTCTTATTCGAGTTGTTACTATTTCCTCTGCTTGTGCTAGCAGGGATCAAGCGTGTATTTGATGTCGGGCGCTTGACTTGAGGTTTGTGACTCGAGTTACTACGCTGGTATTTTGAGTTGTTTGGATTCGGCTTGTAGGTCGGTTTCTTGTTGTAGCTGCTATTACGCTGGTAGTAGCCGCCTGGTTTTCCTGGAACGGTGGTCTTTTTGTAATAGTTGGTAGGCTTCTTGTGATAGGTGGATGGCTTTTTGTAGTAATTCGTCGGCTTTTTATAGCTGTGGCGACCAATGGAGCCATTGTATCCGTGGGGACGTGCACAGCGGATGTAACGCCCATTGCTGCGGCGATACCAGGTGTTGCTGTGGTAGTAATAAGGGCTGCCGCTGACGTAAACGGTGCTGTAGCCGCGGGGCAGGACACTGACGTAGCCGCCAGAGGAATATCCTCCGCCGTAGTAGACTCCCGGGTCACAGGAAACCATGAGTAGAGGAGCAATGGCCGCTGCGGCCAATAGGAGTAATTTGATCTTCATAACACTACTATGACGCCTTGGGTCTGATAAAATTCAACATTAATCAGAAATAATTGGGATTCTGACGGCATTTCTCGCGCTGAACCTCCAGCCGAGTCTTGTCATTGCCGGGTGCTTGTGCCCTGATGCGCACGTGGACACTTGGATTACCGCCGATCGCGATCATTGCTGGCATCCGTTTACCCGACAGGGGGAATGGGAGAAAACCGACCCGCTGGTATTGGTCGGTGGTTCGGGAGTCTGGCTGACCGATTCCAAAGGTCGGAAATACATCGATGGCAATGCCTCCATCTGGACAAATATCCACGGCCACGGTCACCCGGTGATCAGCCAAGCGATCAAGGATCAGTTGGATCAGGTGGCGCACACCAGTTACCTCGGGTTTGCCAATCCGCGTGCCAGCGAGCTGGCCGAACGGCTCTGTGGCTTTTTCCCCGACTCTGGACTTGAGCGGGTTTTTTATTCGGACGATGGCTCCACTGCGGTCGAATGCGCGGTGAAGATGGCGATCCAATACCGCCTTCAAACGGGCGAGCCAGACCGCACCGAGTTCATCGCCTTTGATCAATGTTACCACGGCGATACCATGGGGGCGGCATCCTTGGGGGGCGTGGGAGCTTTTTTCGAGCGATTCCGCAAGTTTGGCTTCCCGGTGCAACATGTGCGCGATCTCGATGAACTGCTTGCTGTGTCACCAGAGCAAATTGGCAGAACGGCGGCCGTCGTGATCGAGCCGCTGGTGCAGGGAGTGAATCAAATCCGCCCGTGGCCGGAGGGCATGCTGCGCGCGATTCGGCACTGGTGCGATCAGCACGGTGTGCACCTGATCCTCGACGAGGTGATGACGGGTTTTGGTCGGACCGGCAGTATGTTTGCCTGCCAGCGGGAAGAGGTCGTGCCCGATTTTCTCTGCCTGGCAAAAGGTCTCACCGGCGGCTACCTGCCCTTGGCGGCCACCCTGGTGCAGGCTGAAATTTACCAAGGTTTTCTCGGTGGGGCGGAGAAGGCGTTTTATTACGGTCACAGCTACACCGCCAACCAGCTGGGCTGCGCGGCGGCGCTGGCGAACCTGGATCTTTTCGAGCAGGAACAGACGCTCGAGCTGCTGCCGGAGAAGGTGGATTTGTTGGGTCGACTGCTCAATGAGCTCGCCGAGCGCTCCGACTTGGTCATCGAGATCAGGCAGTGCGGCCTGGTGGCTGGGGGCGAGCTGCGTGCGCCTGATGGTTCCGCTTTTCCCGTCACCGATCGCGTCGGGGAGACCGTTTGTCTCTTGGCGCGCGATCACGGACTGTTGACCCGTGCGATTTTGGACACAGTGGTGGTGCTGCCGCCACTGAGCATCACGGCCGATGAAATCCGCCACCTTTGTGCTGCCTTGGAGGCGGCCATCAACGATTGGAGTCATGAACAAACATTCTGAAAATAGCCCGGTAAAAAGCATCGCCATTGTAGGTGCCGGAGCGGTGGGGAGTTACTATGGAGCCAGACTGGCGCAGGTCGGGATGGACGTGCGTTTTCTGCTGCGCGCTGATTACGAACATGTCTCTCGGCACGGCATGACGATTACCAGCGTGGCAGGGGACTTTCAGCTGCCCGAGGTCCATTGCGCACGCCGCAGTGAGGAGATTGGGCCGGTGGATCTGGTCGTCATTGCCTGGAAAACGACCGCCAACGATTACTTCGCCGAGGTCATCTCGCCCTTGCTTCACGAGGACACCAAGATCCTCACCCTGCAGAATGGTCTCGGTAGCGCCGAGCGGCTGGCCGAGCTCTTTGGCTCCCGGCGTGTCTATGCGGGGCTCTGTTTTGTTTGTATCAATCGGCTCGGTCCCGGTGTGATCCGCCACAGCGCGTCGGGATTGATCCGAGTGGGGAAATACCTGCCGGAAGAGCGACCTCTGAGTGCCGAGGAATCGGCCGAGCTGGATCAGCTATGCAACCAACTGCGTGACGGAGGGATCGACTGCGAAGCGGTGGCCAGCCTCGAGCGGGCGCAGTGGATGAAGCTGGTGTGGAACATCCCCTTCAATGGTCTGGCGATCGCTGAAGGTGGTGTCGACACCAAGGTCCTGCTGCAAACCCCCGGAATGGAACAGCGGGTGCGCAAGATCATGCACGAGGTGCAGGCGGTGGCCGCGGCACTTGGTCATGAGATCACCGATGCGTTCATCGATCACCAGATTGCGATCACCCGACCGATGGATGCCTACCGGCCGTCGAGTATGATCGATTACGTCGAAGGCAGGTCGGTGGAATGGAAGACGATCTGGCGTGAGCCGCTGCGTCGTGCCGAGAGTCTGGGTGTGCCGGTGCCGGAAATAAAAAACCTGCTTGGCGAAATTGAAGCGCGCTTGGCGGAGTAGTAGGGGCTACAGGCTGTTAGGGCGAAATTGTGAATAAGTTTGAAGCATTTTTTGCGGGACAATTAGGTGAGTCTATGGTTTTCCCAAGCCCGCACAGGCGAAGCACACGCTTGATGCTAATTCATTCATTATCTGATACTCATGGAAACAATTACGAAACGCGATCTGGTCACTAAACTCAGCAACAAAACCGGCCTTGGACAAGCAGACGTCCTCAACGTGCTGGAGTCTATGCTTGAGACAGTTACAAGTGAGCTTGCTCAGGGAAACACAGTGGTCATCCGCAACTTTGGCTCATTTCAAGTGCGCGAAATGAAGGGTAAAGTCGGCCGCAACCCGAAGAACCCAGGCCTCGACATGAAAATCCCACCTCGCGCTGTGGTGAAGTTCAAGCCCGGCAAAGAAATGAAGGAAAAGGTCGCCCGCATCCTTCCTGTGCTTCAGCAAAACGCTAGCTAACATGGATCTGGAGGCAAAAAAGGCAGAGCTGTTGGAAGAACTCGGGTTTTTCCACGACTGGACGGAGCGATACGAATACGTCATCGGTCTCGGAAAGTCCCTGCCTGCCATGCCGAAGGAACAACAGACGGCTGACAAGCTGATCAAAGGTTGTCAGTCGCAAGTCTGGCTCGATGCCAGCTATGAGGACGGCGTGATGCACTATCAGGCCGACTCCGACTCTTTAATTACCAAGGGCATGATTGCCCTGTTTGTGCGTGTGCTTGATGGGGAGTCCCCCGACTCCATCTTGCAGGCGGACATGTCATTCATTGACGAAACCGGCCTCAAGGAGCACCTCGCTCCGACCCGCGCCAACGCCCTCAATTTGATGGCAACCCAGATGAAACAACGTGCCCTTGAGCACGCATCTGCTTAGACCGCCATGGCGGTTTGAAAATCGAACTGTTCATTGCCACGGTGCTGCCTTTCTTTGAGGACAGTCGTGCACAATTTGCTCCTTGGCCCGGACGCTGGGTGAAAGATGCCACCTGCCATTTCGTAGCATGGCGAGCATGACGAGCGAATCATTATGGAAGAAACTGGGCGGTGGATTGTTATGTGGTCTCACCCTGGCTGCGGCACCGGTCTCCCAGGCGCAGAGTGATCTCAGTTTGGTGGATGCCATCGACCCGATGATCGGCTGCTGGACCAAGCGCGAGGGCAAAAGCCACGGCCTCGGCAAAACATTCCCCGGCCCCTGCACGCCATTTGGGATGGTGCAGTTGGGGCCCGACACCGTCACCGGTGGCGATAACGCCCCGGGCTACTGCTACACCCACGACAAGATCGAAGGCTTCAGCTTCATGCGACTCAATGGTGCTGGCTGGTTCGGTGAGTTTGGCAATTTGCAAGTCATGCCGACCACCGGCAAGGAGCTGAAATACCTGCGACCCGAGGCAGAAAAATACAGCCTGTGGAATAAGTTCAACAGCCCGGCGGAGTCGAGCTTCAGCCACGATCAGGAGAAGGCAAAGGCGGGGTATTACTCGGTGCAATTGCTCGATTACGATGTCCAGGTGGAGCTCACCGCGGCGCCACGGTCGGGCATGCTGCGTTTTACCTATCCGAAATCGGAGACCAGTCGGGTGCAGATCGATTTCGCCCGCCGTATCGGCATGAAATCGGCGCGCTTGAAATTCAGTCGGCAGCGTATCGAGAAGGTCGACGCGTCCACCCTGCAGGGGTCGATCCAATGTTCGAACCTCGACGGTGGTTGGGGCAAGGGCGATGGCGAGGTGAATTACACCCTGCATTTTTACCTCCAGTTTGATCGGCCTATCGAGAACTGGGGGTTCTGGGAGGCGGAAGCGATCACCCGGATGGCCGATCGCCATGAGGGCCGGAATACCGGGTTTTTCTTCGAGTTTCCCACCGAGGAAGGTGAGCAGGTGCAGATGAAATCGGGGATCTCGATGGTCAGTATCCAGGGAGCGAAGGAGAACTTAGCAAAGGACATACCTCACTGGGATTTTGAGAAGGTGTATCGGGCGAACCGCGCCCTGTGGAGCCACGAAATGGCCGGCGTCTCGGTGCAGGGTGGCAGCAAGGAGCAACGGACGATTTTTGCCACCGCTCTCTATCACGCATTCATCGATCCCCGCAGTGTCTCCGATTCCAATGGCGAATACATCGGCGCCGATCAAAAACGCCACCCTGCCAACGGCTTCACCTACCGCAGTTTGTTCAGCGGCTGGGATGTGTTTCGCAGTCAGTTTCCACTGCTGACCTTGCTGCGACCGGACATTGTTAACGATGAGGTCAACAGCCTGCTGCAAATGGCCCAGATCAGCGGCAAGGGCTACCTGCCCCGTTGGGAAATCATGAATGCCTACTCCGGCTGCATGATCGGAGATCCGGCCACCGTGGTTTTTGCCGAGGCCTACCGCAAGGGCATCCGCAACTACGATGTTGAAGCCGCCTATCAGGCGTGCAGAACCAGCGTGATGACTGAGGGCGATAGCCAGGGGCGCGATCGCTACAATGAGCTGGGTTATGCCGTAGGCAGTTTGTCGAAAACTCTGGAGTGGGCCTATGCCGACTACGCGGTGGCCGAGTTCGCCCACGCACTGGGGAAAAAAGACGATGCCGCCTTCCTCCGTCAGCGGTCGCTCAACTACCAAAATGTCTATCACCCGGATCACGGCAATATGCAGGCGAAGATGGATGATGGCTCGTGGGCCACTTGGCGAGGTCTGCTGCGCGGCTACGGCTGTGTGGAAAGCAATCCATACCAGCAAGGCTGGTTTGTGCCTCACGATGTTCAGGGTTTGATCCATCTCATGGGTGGAGAGGAAAAATTCCTCGCGCACCTAGAGCCCTTTTTTGAGCGCACCGAGGGCAAGTTCACCGGCTGGAATCTTTACTACAATCACGCCAATGAGCCGGTGCACCACGTTCCCTACCTGTTCAGCTACGCCGGAAAACCATGGCTGACGCAGAAGTGGGTCAGGGTGATTATGGACAAGGCCTATCAAACCGGTGTTAGAGGTCTGCCGGGCAATGAGGACCTCGGTCAGATGTCGGCCTGGTATCTCTTGAATGCCATGGGGCTGCATCCGGTGGATCCGGTATCCGGCGTGTTCATGGTCGGCAGCCCGATTTTCGACCAAATCAGCATTCGCCTGGACCCGAACTACCACGACGGCCGTGAGCTGAAGATTGTGGTGAAAAACAATCAGCCGTCCCATGTGTATGTGCAGTCGCTGAGTTTGAATGGCAAGCTCATCAAGCGCTCCTGGCTGCACTACGATGAACTCACCGCCGGCGGTGAGTTGGTCTTCGAGATGGGGCCTGAGCCGAACAAGGCATGGGGCACCGACCCTGAGTCGCGCCCGCCGTCATTGAGTCGTTAGAGGGGGTATCTTTATTCCTCCTGCAGGGTTTTCCGATACGCCAAGATGCCGCGAGTGACTGCCTGCGCGAGGTTCAGCTGATAGTCATCGCGGACGATCACTTGGGCTTCCTGCGGATGGGTGAGGAAACCGGCTTCGATCAGGATGGCCGGGTGTTGGCAGTGGGTGAGGATATTGAAACGCGCGTGGCGGATGCCGCGATCGTTGATCGCGTAGATGGGTTTGACAAACAGCAAGGCCCGCGAGTGCACCGCCGCAGCCAGAGCGAGACTCGCTGGATGGGTGTTCTGGGCTCCTTGCGGTCGGCGGGTGCTGAGGATGTAAGTTTCCAGACCCTGTGCCTGCTTGGGCCCGCCATTGAAGTGGAGGGAAACAAAGATGGCATGCTCCTGCCGGTTGGCCAATTTCACCCGCTGCTGCAGGGGGACGAATACATCCTTCTCACGGGTCATGACGACTTGCATGCCGTGTTTTTCCAACTGGCCTTGCACCATTTTGGCGAGCTTCAGCGTTTGCTTGGATTCCTTGCCGGCGGCTCCCTGATCCTCTCCTCCATGCCCGGCATCAAGGATCACGGTTTGAAAGACTTTCATCGGCTTGTTCGCCGGACGGAGCATGGGATCGATCAGGGTGGCGAGATCGTGGCTCGAGAGATAGTGCTGCTGACCTTGCTGTCTAACAGGGTGGGCGGTGAGAAATTTCACCCCGTTGATGATCGCATTGTGGCTGTTTGGCGTGAGCTGGATGGTGGCGGAGTCATGTTCCAGAATCCGTGAACCCTGCGCGCCTTGAGTGATTTTTTTCACCCGGTAAGTGGTTTTGATCTGATCCAGGGACACATAGCTGTTGCCGGCGATGTCGATGGTCTGCAATCGGGGCGCATCTTCTGCCGGTTCGGGCTGCTCGGCATAGAGCTGCGGGAGGATGAAGAGGAGGATGAGGAGGGGTTTCATGGTGATTTTAGGGGGATGGGGGGGGCGACCACTCACCTTCGCCGAGGAAGTCTTCGACGAAGTCTCCGAGGCTGAGATCGAACACCTCGCGGCAGGCGGCCTCACCGGCATCGGCTTGAGTGGCACGGGTGATGAAGTCGAGGATCATCGACTGCGGCGCACGCATTTCATTTTCAATCTTGTTCCAAATGATTTGAGCCAAGCCGTAACTCAGCTGGAATCCCTGATCGGCCAAGTTCCAGGACTCGCCACTCCAAAATTGTTGCATGGTCTGCGCAGTCCAATGGCTGCGATGTTGATTCAGGATGAAGCGATCGAGCGGCATCGGTGGCGTGCCGCATATGACCTGCTCCATCCGCATGGCCAGGGCCTCATTGAGCCAAACCGGCAGGGGCCAATCGTTGAGGCAGCCGTGGGTCAGCTCATGCACCAAGGTCGTGCGGTATCCTGAGGGGTTTTCAGGATCGACCGGAAATGCGTAGTGCAGGCAGCCGCCGGAGGTGATGCACATGCCGCCTGACATGGGGTGGGTGCCATCCTCGAAAAAGTGCAGGGTGTAGCGGTTGTAGTCGTCCTCGTCGCTGAACTTGAGCACGATTTGTTTGCCCAAGGCGGCATTCTTGGCGACCCCCGGGAGGTATTTGAGAATGAGCCCGAGTGCTTTCTCAAAGAACTTGCAGCTGCCCTTGGCCAAGCGTGGCGGTGTCTCGCTCACCAGCAGGAAATGCTTACTTTCGTAAACGCGGTAGTCGGCACCAAGGTCGCCGCAGAGTTTTTCCAGCCATTGTCTCTCCACGGCGGTCCATGCGGCAGGTTTCTTGGCCTCCGGGACCACGGCGTTGACGCAGTCGAAGATGAGGTCCCAGCGCGGGTGGGAAAAGCCTTCGACGACGGGCATCATCGGGCTGAGATCGGGCAGGGCGGTTTTCATGAGCGGGAGAATGCTCTGCAAAGGCTCAGCCTTTGTCGAGAAACTCCCTCATCTGCTCGGCGGTTTTCTTGCCAATGCCCGGGACGGATTCGAGCTCCTTGACGCTGGCTTTGCGGATGCTTTTGACCGATCCGAAACGGCGCAGCAGCGCCTCCTTGCGCTTTGGCGACATGCCGGGGCAGTCGTCTAACAAGCTTTCGCGAACACGGCGGCGCAGCAGCAGTTCGTTGTAGTTGTTAGCAAAGCGGTGAGCTTCATCGCGGATCCGCTGGAGCAGCTTCAGCGCGCCGGTGTCGTGAGGTAACAGCAGCGGTTCACTGTTTCCGGGACGGAAAATTTCTTCGTGCTGCTTCGCCAGGCCGATCACCGGGAGATCGTGCAGCCCGAGCCGGTTGAGCTCTTTCACCGCCATGCCGAGCTGGCCTTTACCGCCATCGACGATGACGAGGTTCGGCAGGTGCAGTGGCGATTTTCCTTCGCGCGCGAGCCGGCGGAGGGCTTCGAGCGGGGATTCCTGAGAGTCTTCGCTGCCCTCGACATTGTTCTCCGTGAGGATGCGGGAGTAGCGTCTCCGCACCACCTCCGCCATGCTGGCAAAGTCGTCCTGCCCCTGCACGGTTTTGATCCGGTAGCGACGGTAACCCTGGTTGTCCGGAGCACCATTCACAAAGCGCACCATCGAAGCGACGATGTGGTTGCTGGAGACGTTGGAAATATCAAAGCACTCCATGATTTCCAACTGATCGGGCAGCCCCAGTGCGTCCTGCAGTTCGGCCAGGTCTTCGCTGGGGTTGACGGTGCTGGGCACGCCACCGCGACCACGACTGAAACTGCGCGCCGGGCTCAGTGTTTTTTCCAGATTGCCAATGATGTCGCGCAGGCGGGCGGCTTTTTCAAACTGCAGCTTTTCCGCCGCCTTGGCCATGTCGTCGCGCAGTCCTTGCAGTCGTTCACGCCGGCCTTTGCCCTCGAGCAGGCTGACGGCTTCCATGACGTTGGCGCGGTATTGCTCTTCGCTGACCTTGCCGATACACGGTGCGCTGCACTTGCGGATGATGTCGGCGTGGCAGTGGCGGTAGTCGTTTTCCCCAGGATGGCGCGGTCGACAGGTGCGCAGGCCGAACTCGCGGTTGATCCATTCCAGCGTCGCCTTGAGGGCGGTGGAGTGGACAAAGGGGCCGAAGTAGCGAGCGCCGTCGTCCTTTTTCAATCGGGTCAGCATGAAGCGCGGCAGGGGATCGTCGAGCTGCAGCTTGACCATGTAAAAACGTTTGTCGTCGCGCAGGCTGACGTTGTAGCGCGGACGATACTCCTTGATCAGCTTGCTTTCCAAGATGAGAGCTTCCTGCTCGTTGCGGACGATTTGCAGGTCGAAATCGCAGATGCTGTCGATCAGCGCCCGGGTTTTCAGGTCGGCCCGCATTTTGCGCGAGGGCATGAAGTAGCTGCCGACCCGTTTTTTCAAATCGCGCGCCTTGCCCACGTAGATGATGCCGCCAAGGCGGTCTTTCATCAGGTAAACCCCCGGCTTGTGCGGGGTTTCCTGGAGTTTTTTTCTCACCTCGGGCGTGCTCATGCGGTTGAATGCTGAGAAAGAGTCGACCTGAAACCGCCGTAAAGCAAGCCCAAGTCGAGAGCTAGGCCTGAAGGTGCCGTGGAGACTGGCTGGGTGGGGCGAGGATGCCCTGTCCGATGCCGTTCCCTACGCTTGCGCCCGCGCAAAATCCAGCTACACTAACCGCGAACTTTTCTATGAAATTCTCAACAATTACTTCCGGTTTGGCCACGGCCGCCACCACCGCATGCATGCTGGTAGCCGCCCCCTGTGTCATGGCCGCTGAAGGCGCGGCTGGCGCTGCGGCCGGAGCCACCCAGAACAAGGACATCTTGGACATTCTGAAAATGGGTGGGTTCATGATGTATCCTCTGGCCCTGCTTTCCATCATCTGTGTGGTGCTGATTTTACTTTATTTCCTGACCATCCGCCGCGGATCGGTAGTGAGCGATAAGTTCATGAATGCCGCCGAGGCCCTGATTCGCAAGCGCGATTACCTCGGACTGGTCGCTCACTGCAACCGTCAGAACCAAAGCGTCGCCCGTATCACCGAGAAGACCTTGGACTTTATGACCAAAAACACCTCGGCGTCCTTCAAGGAGGTGCGCGAGGTTGCCCAAGCGGAAGGATCACGACAAACGGGGATCCTTACCCAGCGGATTAGTTATCTGTCGGACGTCGGCACGATCGCGCCGATGACCGGTCTGCTCGGCACCGTGATCGGGATGATTCGGGCCTTCATGGAGATCGCCAGCGGTAATTACGAGGGCGTTCACGCCAATAAACTCGCCGAGGGGGTCTACCAAGCATTGGTGACCACCGCGGCCGGTCTGGTCATCGGGATCACGGCGGTGATTTTTTACTCCGTGTTCCGTGGTCGGGTGCAGAAATACATCGCCGAGCTGGAAGCAGCCACCACCCACTTGATGGCCCTGCTCGCCGCTCAGTATAATCGCCGCGGAGGCAATGCCCCTCAGCCGGTTTACACCGCACAACAACGCGGTTATGATGCCGACTACCAACCGTCTGTCCATGGTGATGACGATACTGACATCGTCGATGATCGCATCATGCCGGTGCAGCGACCCCGTCCTCAGCACGACTAATCCAGTCGCAGCACCCAGTCTATTTCCCGTTTCCTAGCCACATGAAATTTAATAACAGAGAGCCTGAATCCGCCGCCTTCCCTTTGGCGCCGATGATTGATGTGGTGTTTCTGCTGCTGATTTTCTTCATCGCCACCATGCAGTTCTCCCAGAGCGAGCGTGAGCTCAATGTCTCTGTCCCTGTGGCGGAGGAGGGCGCCGATGCTCAGCAGACAGTGGGAGAAATCATCGTCAATGTGAAAGAAAACGGCGAGGTGGTGGTGGACAACTCAGTGATGTCCCAAGACCAGCTCTACGCCAAACTTACTCGGATCGCTGCGGTGCATAAAAACCAAGCCATCCGCATCCGAGGCGATGGTAAGGTGGAATATCAGAAAATTGTCCAAGTGATTGATGTTTGCCAGAAAGCTGGCATCCCCAACATTTCCTTCGCGACTCAAGTAAGAAAGAAACAATAGTCAGATTACCCCCTCAATCCCCCTAGCATCATGTCCAGTTTCAGCATTTTCAGTATCCCATTCATTCTCAGCCTGCCAGCGCCCTTCAAAGTGCTCTTGGTCATGCTGGGTGGTTTTTCTTGGCTGGGGTTCCGCGCGGTTGAGGTGAAACAAGCCGAAGTTGAAATGCGGGCTGTTCAAGCGGCTCCCGTAGCCCCTCCTGCGGACGCCGCACCAGAGCTGATTGCTCCGAAAGTGGCCGCTAAACCGGTCAAGCCAGTAGCCGAACCTGCAGCTCCCCGTGAGGTGGTTGTTGCCCCTGTTATCGTGACTCTCAAGGCCGATGGGGAACTGACTCTGGATGGGCGGAAAGTGGGTCAACGAGCCTTGGTCAACCTGCTTGGCGTGCTGACTAAAGCCAATGCGGAACAAAAGGTGATCGTCACCGCTGGCGGCAACGTTCCCATGAAGCAGGTCACCGAAATTATGGATCTCTGCCAGTCGGCCGGTATTTCCGATGTGACATTTATCAAGCAAGTTCCCGTCCCCAAGGCTGATGAGACGGAAGCTCCCTGACCTCTCCATCCAGTCAAAGGCCTCTCGCCTGATTGAAGATTACTTTTAGTTACCATGCGCATTTACGCTCTCATTTTCGCCCTCGCATTCGCGGCACTTCCAGCCTCGGCTCAAGACGCTCCGCTGGCGGTGAATCCGGCCAACGATCAGTTTGAGTTTTGCAAGCACCTCTACCGTCAGGCTAATGCCATGCAAGATCACGAACAGCGGGTGCAGGCCTACCAGCGGCTGATCCCCCGGCTCGAAGCTTACGTGGCCAAGTTTCCCAACAACCCGAACACTCCGGCGGCCAGCTATTACCTGGGCGAGTGTTATTACCAATCCGGTGCCGTGGATCAGGCGAAACGGGTGCTCAGCGGAGTGGTGAACCGTTTCCGCACAGGGCGCTATGTCGCATTGGCTTCGAATCGACTCGGTTACGATGCCTTTTATAACAAAAAATACCGTCAGGCCGCGGTGCACTTCGATCGTGTAGCCCGCTTGTCGGATACCCCCACGGAGCGCGCCCGTGGTCGCTACCAAGAGGCCTCATGTTATCGCTTTGCCGGCGACAACAACGCCGCGATCCGTGCTTACACCACGGTGGAAACCTCAGAAAAAGCCCCGCCTGTCTACCGGGAGAATGCCAAGCTTCGTCTCGGTCATCTCTACCTTGCGAAGAAGGATCTCGATAAGGCGATGGAGAAATTCAGTGCCCTCCTGCTGCCCGGAGTGGCTGCCAGCCTGCGCGTGGAAGCGACATTTAACTGTGGGCTGATTGCTCTGGAGCAGGACGACACCGACCTCGCCAAAGGTTATTTGAAGTCCGTGCTGCTCTCCACGGAGGACAAACATAAACCACGCGCTCAGGCGGCATTGATGAATTGTATGTTCGCCACCAAGGACTACCGAGGAGTGCTGGATACGTTGAAAAGAGGAGCATACAAAGGCAAGCCGAGTACCGAGGCGATCAAATACACCATCGCCGGAAAAAGCGCCCTGCAACTGAAATCCTACAACGAGGCAATCCGCTACTTTGCCAAAGCCGAAAGCCAGATCCCGCTCTCGGAGGAGGCTTTCACCGCAGCTTATTACCGCCTGCTCTGTTTCTTCAATGTCGAGGGCGTGAATATTCCCCAGCAGGTGGATGGCTTTTTGGAGGTCTATCAGAAACGCTACCCCAAACACACCCGCATCCACAAGGCGCTGTTGATGAAAGCGGAGACCTTGTTCGATAGTGGCAAGTCACGCGAGGCGGCCGATGCCTATAACCAGATCGAAACCAGCTTGGTCGGTAAGGAGAATATTCCAAACCTGCTGTATAAACGCGCTTGGTGCCTTTCGGAGTCAGGCGACCATAACGGTGCGGTGCGCAGTTTTACCGATTTTATCAATAGCTACCCGGAAGATCCGCGCAGCTCCAAGGCGATTGCGCGACGTGGAAAGTCTTACATGGCGCTCGGCGACCGTGGATCGGCGCTGCGTGATTTCGATCTCCTGATTCAGCGTTTTCCCAAAGACAAGTTGGCCGCGCTGGCGTGGCAGAGCAGTGCCAGGATCAAAAAGGAGGACAAAGATTACAAGGACATGATCCGCCGCTACGAGCAGATGTTGAAGAATTTCCCCGACCTGATGCAAGGCACGGTGGCCAATGCGCACTACTGGATCGGCTGGGGTAGTTACCAGCTGAAGGACTACGCCAAGGCGATTGCATCCCTCGATAAAGCACTCACCCTGGAGCCGGACAGTTACGGCTTTCAGGCAGGGATGTTGACAGTTTATTGTAGCTACTCGATGAAGGATAAAGCGCGGCTGCAGCAGGCGGTCGACTCCATTCTCACTCTGGGCAAAGGCGACAAAGTCCAGAACCCCATTTACCGCTGGCTCGGCGTTCAGTGTTTCAATGCCGATGAGATGAAATCGGCCGAGCGCTACCTGACTCTCGGCACCACCGCCTCAGAACCCCGCCAAACACCGAAGAGTTTTTGGAAAATGTTGGGGTCGGCACGCGTCGAGACGGGCAAGTATGAGGAGGCGCTGGAGGCAATCAAGAACTTCCTTGATGTGGCGGAGGAGCCATTCTGGAAAGCGGAAACCTTGCTCGATCAAGCCAAGGCTTATCTCGGACTGGAGAAGTTGGCAGAGGCCAAGACGTCCGCTGAGGAAGGACTGCAACTGCGGCCCAAGGGGAGTGTCAACTCGGAGCTGCGGATGGTCTTGGGCGATATTGCGTATAATCAAAAGGACTATGATACTGCAGCTGGACTCTACGTGGTGGCAGTGGAATTGTTCACCGATGATCAAAAACTGCGCCCCGAGGCCTTACTGAAAGCCTACCAAGCGCTGGAGAAGAAGGGTGACCAGGAACAAGCCAAGCACTATCTCAATACCTTGAATAAGGAGTTTCCGAACTACCTCAAGCAATCGGCGGCGCCCGATGCTCCTTAAGAGGCAGGCACTCTAGGACTGCGGCTAATTGCAAGAGGCGCGGCTCCTTCATCCCAACAAAACGCCCCGCATGCGAGGGCGTCACATGCGGGGCGTAGGGAAAAGGAAGTGGAGGCGAGCTCGGGGTGATTCCCTCTTTAGTGGTTAGGCCAACTCGCTCACCTCTGGGAGCCGGCTTACCTCACCGGGCGGGAATTGGGGTTCACTGTGGTGCCGCTGTTCGCCCATGGGTCCTCGATGTGGCTGCTGCCTTCTTTACCAAACAGCTTTTCAGCGGTCTTGCCAGCCGGCGCGCAGACGACGATGGGTTTTAGCTGTCGGCCTTGGGCGTCGTAGCGATGGCGCAGACAACGCACGGGTTTCTCTTTGAATTCAGGCTTCTGGCTCTTGGGGTTGATCACGTAATCGCCACGCTTTTGGCGGGCGTCGAACATGTCTTCTGCCACCAGTTTGCCGTCGGAGCGACGATAGCCATAGACTACGCGGTAGAGCACCTGGCCATTTCCTCCGTGGATTTTACCACTGCGAAGTTTGCCGTTCTTGTCCTTGCGGTAAATCACCGTCATCCGCAACACGCGGTCGCCATTGCCGCCTTGGCGATCGCCGTAGGTTCGGCGCTCGATAACTCGTTCGTCAGGGCTGCGGCGGAATTCTGTGAAGGATCCGTCTTCGTTGCGCATGATCCGCACGTTCTGTGGATCTTCTTTGACGTTGGCCTGCGCGCAGGTTGGCTGCAGGGCTGTCAGCATCGTAATAGCTCCTGCGGTGGCGAGCGTGGCTCGGCCGATGGGCCGGAGGATGGTGTGTTTTAAGATTGTTTTCATCGCTGTGTAGGCCGACCTTAGCTGCGCTTGAGTGGATTTCAAGCTATCAATTATGATCTGGAAGACCCGTCGCGACTCGCTCGATTTCAATGAGAAAGGCAATGCTTCAGCGGCCCTCATGGGGATCCTGAACACCACCCCTGATTCCTTTTCAGACGGAGGTTTGCACCAGGCAGGGAGCCGTGCGGTGAGAGTAGCGCTGGAGATGCAGGAGGCGGGAGCTGTGATCATTGATGTCGGGGGCGAGTCCACCCGACCAGGTGCGCCACCAGTATCGGCGGAAGAAGAGATCGCTCGCACCGCCCCCGTGATCGAGTCGATCCGTGCTCAGTCAGACGTCTTGATTTCCATCGATACATCAAAAGCTGCCGTGGCCCTAGCTGCCATTGCGGCCGGCGCGGACATTGTCAACGATGTCACCGGGCTCCTGGGTGATCCCGATATGTCCACCGTATGTGCTGAGTCTGGTGTTGGTGTGGTTGTCATGCATATGCAAGGGACCCCTCGCACCATGCAACAGAATCCACAGTATACAGAAGGGGTGGTCGCCGAAGTGGCTGATTTCTTCCGGCAGCGATGCCGTGCTCTGGTAGAAGCTGGCATTCAGCTGGAATCGCTCTGTTTCGATCCGGGGATCGGATTTGGCAAAACCTTGGATCAGAATCTCGCGCTCATTCAGCAGCTGGCTGCATTGCAGTCAGACATTGCCCGCCCTCTCTTATTAGGGGTATCGCGCAAATCATTCCTCGGTACAATCACCGGGATTGAAACACCGGAGCATCGAGATGCCGCGACAGCGATGATCACGGCGATGACATGCCAGCAAGGAGTATGCCTTCATCGTGTCCACAATGTGCCTCTCAATAAACAGGCTCTCCAGTTGGCTGCTTCAGTGAGTTCCTAAGGAATCTGACACCGGAGGCACGTGTTAAAACGGGCTCTGCGTCGGTAGAGGGTTTCCTTGGATTGGTTTTTGGTTCGAGTGATAGCTGCTTTCCCTACGCTCTTGGATAGCGGGTTCATGCTTTGAGTCGCCTGCATGGGTGTTCTGTCCTTTTGACTAAGGCGATGAAACACGGCTGCTGGTAGTGCTTTTCATAAGGCGATGAAGAGGAAGTGCTGTTGCTGATGGGAAGGGTGAAAAAAGTAGAGCTGTTAGGTGAGAAAAGTCAGCTTGTGGAGGCACCCTAAAACGGGGTGATTTGAGCCAAATCTGCACTTCGTGAGTAAAACGACACGCCGCCGGTGGTGCATTGAGTGTTTTCGGTGAAAAAACTCACAGGCCACAACCGCTCAAAATCAGTGGGTTGTGGCCTTGTTGTC
>NZ_JAFBGL010000011.1 GCF_016811075.1 Oceaniferula flava | reverse complement strand
CTTCTGATGTTTGATACTATTGTTCATAAGGTGGTAGCATTCTACAGAAACCGTTGGCTCGGCCTCGACTACCTTCTCATTCAATCTTCGCTACGAAAGGCGATCTGTTAGTAAGATCTCTGATCAATCTATTTTTTGTCCTGCACCTGGATCTTCATCTCGTCTGAGTTCGCTTTGAGTTCAGGGGCATACATGGCTTCGGCCATGGTGGGGAGGGCGCTGAAGCTGCCGGGGATCTCGGCGCGGAGGCGGTAGCTCATGCTGTGCTCTCCGCGTGGCAGGCGGCGGACGAAGAAGGAGGTCTTTTCGTTGTGCATCTCCATGTAGGCGCCGAGGCTGTTGCCGGTGTAGCCGCTCTGGACCTTGACGGCTTCGAGACCGGCCGGTTTCCAATCGGCGAACATCAGGTATTCGTAGTCGTTTTTGCTGTGGATGTGCAGCTCGACTTCGACGAGGTCACCGCTGACTAACATGTCGCCTGGTTTCAGGGGGATACGGTTGTATTTTTCCACCTTGTGTTGCACGACTTGTCCCTTGGTTCCGGCGGTGGCTTCCTTGGCGTCTTTGACTCGTTCGAGTTTGTAGTAGGCGCGATCGACTTTCACTTCCAGGCCGGTCTTTTCGATAAAGTCCTCCTTGGTGAAGACCTGGAGGTAGGCATTGGTGTAGAGCGGGCCGTTGCCGAGTTTGACGATCTCGACGGTGTGCTCGCCAGTGCCGAGGGCATCGCCGGCGACCACGACTTTGTTATCATAGGAAAACAGGTTGTCCTTGGTGATCTCGACGGTTTTCAGGATCTTGCCATCGACCTTGACGGTGACGGTGGCTTCCGGATTGTTTTCTCCCGAGGCACGCATGTAGTCGGCGATGGCTTCGATGCAGTAGGCGGTGTCGCGGGTGGAGTTCCAGTAGGTGGCGTGTTTGCGGTTGTTGACCAGGTATTTGACGATGCCGCGGGCTTCCTTGGATTTCGGTTTGGCGGCGGCGAGCAGCTTGAGATACCAGGCGTGGGCTTCCATCTCGGAGCCATACCAATACCACCAGTAACCACGGTTGCCGAGCTTGAGGTAGGCGCTTTGGTTTTCGTCATCATAGACGAGGAACTGCTCGATGTTGCGGATCACAGCATCGCGCTTTTCGGTATCGCCAGCGAGGTGCAGGGCCATGCCGGTGAGGGATTTGACGTAAACCGAGTGCTCGTTTTTATCGCGGAACAGGTAGCCTAACATCTCATCGTTGTTGTGCTTGGCTTCGGCGAGCACCAGACGGATGAAGGCGTCCATGGCGGAGGCGTGTTTCTTGGTGTTGCGTTTGTGTTTTTCCCACATGCGGATGCGTTCGGTCTCGCGGACCTCGTAGTTTTTCAACCAGGTGACCCCGTTGTCTAACATGCCTTCGTCCACCTTGGCGCCATTGGCCTGGGCGATGAGCAGTCCGTGCACGACTACTGCCGTAGTGTGCGGGTAGGAGCGCTCGCCCCAGCCGGAGAACCAGCCCCAGCCGCCATCGGAGACTTGCATCTCGCGGAGTTTCTTGAGACCGGCGCGGGTCATTTGATCGACTTCCTTGGCATTGAACACCGGGTTGCGCTGCCAGCGTTTCCACTGGGCCATGCGCGTTTTATCGTCGCCAATTTCCTGCGGGTTGAGGTTGGCGCGTTTGTTTCTAACATCTTCCAAATCCACGCCCATTTCCTTGATGAGTTTCTGGGCGATGACGGTGGGCACGAAGCGATTCAGTGTCTGCTCGGTGCAGCCGTGGGGGTATTCCACGAGGTAGGGCAGGGCATCGACGATGCTGCCAGCGATGGTGGGGGAGTAACGGATTTCGAGGCGAGTTTGATCCGGGCGGCGTTCGGCTGGGACCTTAAGGGTGATGCTGGTGCTGGTGCCTGCGGGGTCGATCACGCGGCTCCAGGCTTCTTGTTTGAGGATGCCGTGCACGTAAACCGGGTAGGTCATTTCCATCGCGTCCGAGTCATCGGCAGTGACGACCTTCATTCGAACAATGGCTTCGCCTTCGCCAGTGACTTTGCAGCGCCAGTCGATACGAGTTTCGCCACCGGCTTCGATTTTTTCCGACTGCTCGACCGGTGAGGAGGTGCTGAGGGTGCCGCCTTCGAGTTCGATGCTGACCTTGGCATTTTGCTCGGTCTTGAGGTAGTTGTGCACCACCGCGCTGAGCACCACTTCGTCTTTCTCGATGAAAAACCGGGGGGCTTGCAGTCGGATGATGAGGTCCTTGCTGGTGATCACTTCGGCGGAACCTTCGCCGACACGGGTCCCATGGGCCATCGCCCAAGTTTTGATTTTCCAGGTGGTGAGGTTGTCTGGGAAAGTGACGGGCACTTCGGCCACGCCGTCATCGTTGGTTTCCACGGAGCCGATCCATTTGACCAAGTCGGCAAAGTCCTTGCGGACCATCACGGCAGGGGCGTCATCGGCGGCTGTGGCTGCACCACCGGGGGCAGAGTCAGCTTTCATCTCGGCGCTTGCTTCCATGACGGCTCCGTCTATTGGGGCTGAAGGTGCGGGCATGGCTCGACTTTTCTTTGGTGCTGCGCCGACTGCGCGACCGAGTAGCGCGCCAGCTCTGGCGCCTCCGCCACCATCTCTTCTCATGTTTGAGTATGCCACGGAGTGACCGAAGGCTCCCAGGACCTGCATGGCCTCGGTGCGTTTTTTTAGGACATTGCTTTCGGTGTGAATCGCGGAGTGGCCGAAACCACCGCGGAAGTGACGACGCCATTTCCAGAAGTGGGTTTTGATATCGGCGACGTTGCTGCCGCCGGAAATGTATTCCAGTGATTTGTCGTAGATGGTGAGGGCGAGAGAGCCTTTGACCGGCTCGCCGTGCTGATCGGTGATGCGCACCTTGACCTTGCCCTCGGCGCGGGGTTTGACGCGGTCTTCATTGGGCAGGACCTCAACGTTGAGGATGCGTTTCTCCGGAGGCACGATGAGTTCGCGCACGGCGGTGTGGACCTCGGCATCCGAGACGGTGGCGGCTTCCACGAAAAAGTTCGGCATGTCTTTTCTGGAAACGGGGATCTCGACGACCGTCGACTGCCCTTCGAGCTGCAGCAGGCGGTGCTCGGTGCCGTTTCTCAGGGAGAGTATTACCGTGCTGTTAGGACGCTTGGTGTTGATCAGGAGTTTGACGGTGGAGCCGTTTGTGTAGGTCCGTTTGTCGGCGATGAGTTCGATGTCCGAGTATTGGAAGGTGCCATCGGCATCGGTGTCGCCGCGCACGGTGAAGAGGATGGCTCCCTCGATTTCGCGGCCTTTGCGATCGGTCATCTTGGCGGAAAGGCGATACTGTCCGGCGGCACCGGCCTCGAACTTGACCTCAGCGTTGCGCTCGTTAGCGGTGTCGATTTCCCAGCTTTTGACATCGGTCTCTTTGATTTCTCCGTCGACGGTGGAAATGCGGTAGAGGGTGGCTTTGCCCTTGGTTTCCACGTGTTTGCCATCGGCGCTGCGGGCGGCGATGTTGGCGCTGACGGCCTCGCCGACGCGGGCGTAACCACGGTTCAACCAAACACTCACCTTGTAGGCCTGACGAGCGGCGAGCACGCTGCCTTTTCCTACGATGGTGCGGCGTGAGGCATCGACCACTTCGGCGGTGACCTCGTAGCGATGGTCGGTGTCCGAGTGCACGGCCTTGGCGAGGGCGGTATCGATGTCCACCTTGACCGTGCCGTCGGCGCCGATCTCGAGTTCTTGTTCTAACACGATCTCAGGCTGTTCGCTGCCACGGTGCATCCACCAGGGGGACGGCAGGCCGCAGCCCCATCTTCTCCAGCCGGGATACCAGGGGCGCTCGACATCGAGCCAGCCGTAGCCTCCGCCGTAAAGCCAGTCCCAGCGGCCGACGGGGAACCAGCGGTCGTTGTGGCGGGTGCGCATGACTTTCACCTTCACCTTGGCCTCGGTGACGGGGGCGCCGTGGTAGTAGTTCGCCTTCACGGTGGCCTCGAATTTTTCTCCTAACATCACCGGCTCCTTGGGTGCCTCGACGGTGACTTCGTATTCCGGTTTTTTATACTCCTCGACGCGGAAGCTGTGATGGCCGCGATGGCTGCTGCCTTGGCGAAGTTGCACGGAATAGACACCGAGCTTGGCGTCCTCCGGCAGCTGGTAGGTGTATTCCACGCCACCGTAGGAGTCGGCGCGGACTTTCTGGTTTTTCACCACCGCATTGCCGGCGGCATCGTTGATGGTGAGGGTAAATTCTTTGCCGGCGAAGGTGGAGACGTCATCGAGATCGTATTTTGCAACGCGGACCCAGAACTTGCCGAAGACCTCTTGGTCGGGCATGTAAACGGGGCGATCGGTGATGCCGAAGGATTTGGTTTGGTGCAGGCCGCTGTCGGATCGAACCGAGGAGCTAATGCGATTGAAGCCTAACAGGGCGGTGCCGCGATCGGTTTTGGCGCGAGCCATCCACTGGTATTGGGTGCTCAATTCGTCGTTTTTGATGATGACGGTGCCGTCATCGCCGGTGGTGCGTTCGGCGCGTTTGGTTTGCACATCGTAGCGTCTCAGGCGGTTGTTTTCTTTGCGATACTGTTGGTAATAGCCGAACAGCTCGATCTTGGCTCCGGCGATTGCCTTGCCGGTGATGGCGTCGGCCACGTAGTAGAGCTCGCCGCCGCTGACGTCTTTTTTCACGATGATGGCGCCGTCCAGCCAGACCACGGTGTGGGTGCTGACGCCGTTTTCCAGCTCGGCGGTGATCAGGTAGGCTCCGGCTTCTTTCACCGGCACGCTGAGAGTGGCCTGGGTGTCCCAGTGGTGAGCGCGTGGCTTGAGTTCGTGGGTGCGGCGACCGACTTCTTCACCGACGTATTTCTTGCGATTGCCGTTTATTAACTCGTTGCCGAGACTGTACCAGCGGACTTTTTGCCAATCGAGTTTCAGTGGGTTGCCCTCGAGGTATTTCCAGAGGTCGTTGATGAGTGCCTCGGTATCAACCTTGTGGGCGACCAAGGTGACCGACTTGGCATTGCGGTAGATGTAAGAGACGCTGGCTTCCTCACCGATGGGGAATGCCTTTTGGCTGGACTCGAACTTGCCCCAGTTACCGGTGATTTGCTTGAGCAGTTTTTGTCGTTCCTTGGTGCGAATGCTGTCGGCGAATCGCTCGATAGTTTCTTCTAACAACGCAGCTGCTTTTTCATGCTGGCGTCGATCGAGATAGATCTGCACCAAGCGATCGGCAGAGGTTTCGCGAGTGTCTTTCAGTTGCTGATAGATGCGGATGAAATTGTGTTCGGCGGGGAGCTCGAAACGTTTCACGCCGGTAGCCAACTTCGCCAGAGTTTCTTCATCGCTCAGGGTGTGCAGCTGCAAGATGCCTTTCTGCTGATCCATGTCCAAATTGGCAAACCACGAGAAGTTCCGCATGGTGGTGACGCCAAATTGGGAGTGCAGGAAATACGCCCACTGCTCATCGATGGCGCCTTGGTTAGCGGGGTGGAGCTTTGCCAGTTCGGCCTGGCAGAAGCGCCAGCGCTCGCCGTCGTTTTTCGCTTCATCCCAGCTGGCTGGCACGGTGTAGTAGAGCGGGTCGCCATCGGCATCCACCGGAGCACCCTGCGGGTCTCTGCCGCTGCGGCCACGGTAGTAACGTGGGCTGGTGTCGTAATCCGGAAGCTCGGTGAGATCGCTGAGGATTTGCAGTTTCCATGCGGCGGTGTGGAGTCGGCCCGAGGCGATGTTTGACGACAGCAGCTGGTAAATGCGGACTTTTTCCTGAGTGTCATCGGCGGGCACATGTTCCAGCGCTTGCAGGCAGATCTGGATGCTGCGGATGCGGTCGCGCTCGCTGCTCTGGGCATACTGGCCACCGCCGCGTTGGCGATCGCGCTTGAACTCACCGGCGATGATGTAGCCGTAGTGGGGGAGCTGGTTGTAGAGGCTGGCCGCGGTGCGCAGCATGGGCGCATTCTCGGGGAAACGGGTGATGGTTTGCTCGATCAGGGCGTGCGAGTCATCGGGGCGGTGGAGATTGGTGAAACAAGTGTGGGCGTGCTGCAGGTCGTCGCTGTTAGCTTGATCGCCAGCGAGCAGTTTCTGATAGAGCTCGACCGCTTCCTTGTAGTTGCCGGCTTGTTCCAGTTTGAGGGCTTGCTGTTGCATGTCATCCTGAGCGCTGAGGGGGGTGACCAGACTGGCCACGACGAGGGCGATGAGTGTTTTCCAGTGTTTCATAATGACAAATAGGTGAGTGAATCGACGAACGACATCTCACCGGATGCTCGTTGAGGAGCATTCGGCAGGCGCAGTCTTCACCCCCTATTGTGTCAAAGTGACTGGAATGTGACAAACAATCTCGAAAATTGTCTGTGTGGGAAATTATTGCCGCTCTCGCTGCAGTTTTTGCGCCAGACGGATGATGTATTTCCCAGCGTTTTTGTTTTTCAACGTATCGGTCACCCACTGCTGCGGAATGTCATCGAGGGCATCGATGATGGTCAGGGCGTTGATGAGGTATTGCAGGGAATACTCGTTCGGCTTTTTAGCCAGCTCGGCGATCAGCGCGGCGTGGCCTTCTTTCTGTTTGCCGATGGCGAACAGGGCCTGGGCGGCGGTGACCCGGTTGACGGAGTGCTCGTCGGTGAGCAGCTTGGTAAGCGCGGCTTCGGCGGGGGCGGCGGCTTTCCCTAACACAAGGCAGCCGTGAGCAGCCCAGTAGCGGGTGACCGGGTCAGGCGAGCTGGTTAGGGCGATCAACTGGTCGAGCTTCTTCACGTCTCTGGCCGAAGCGGTAAAGGCGAGGTCGACCAGTGTCGGCAAGCTGTCTTTGCGGCTGATCATGTAATCGGTTATCGCTTTGTTCGGCGAGAGCCTGGCGAACATCGGCTCGGGGATCAGGCCGCTGTCGTTGACCTCGACCATGGTCGCTTTCAGGCGCGAGCGCATCGCGGCGAGCTGCTCGGCGTGGGCCGGGTCGCTGGCGAGGTTGTTGATTTCCCATGGATCCGACTGGGTGTCGAAGAGCTCCTCCACCGGCTGGTTTGGCTCCCAGATCTCCTTGAATCGACCTGTGAGTTTGCCTTCTTTCCACGCCTTCTGCCATGCAGTCCAGCCAGCCTGGCCGAACTGATAGTAGCTGTAGGGAGCGGCGGGGAGATTCGGGCTGAAGCGACGGATGTATTTCCATCGGCCATCGGTGAGCCCACGGCGCATACCGTAGATTTCATCGAATCGATCGGCGAACAGGAGCACGGTTGCGTCTTTCGCCGGGGCAACGCGATGGCTGCCGAGGAAGGCGCGGCCTTGCATGTGCGCGGGTTTTTGCTCGCCAATGAGAGACAGCAGGGTGGGGGCGAGGTCGACGAAGGAAACGGGCTCTCCCACCTTCTGGCCGGGTTCGAATGGGGTCAGGGATTTCCATTTCTCAGGCACGTGGACCAGCATGGGAATGCGGACACCGGTGTCCTTGAGGTAGCGTTTGCCGCGCGGGGTGATGCCGCCGTGGTCGCCGTAGTAGAAGACGATGGTGTCCTCGGCAAGGCCGCGCTTTTTCAGCTCGGCGAGGATTTCGCCCACCTCGGTGTCGAGCGCAGTGATGGTGTCGTGGTAGATGGCGATGTCTCTGCGGATCTCAGGGAGATCGGGCAGGTAGGACGGCACGATGACCTTGTCCGGAGAAATTCGCGGTGTCTCTGGAATGCGGCCTTTTTTGCGGTTAGATTTGATCTTGTCGGGGAACAAATTGCTCTCGTGGGAGACGGTGAGGTTGAAAATGGAGAAGAAGGGCTGGCCTTCGGGGCGGTTTTTGTAGTGCGCCTTTTTTGAGCACTCGTCCCAGATGGCTTTGTCGTCGCCGCGGAAGTTGTAGTCGGTTTTTGAGCGGTTGGAGCAGTAGTAGCCGGCGTTTTTCAGGTAGGAAACGTAGGGCTGGTAGCGGTTGGGGATCGGGTGGCGACTGCGCATGTGCTGGGTTCCCTGGGTGATGGCGTAGGCGCCGTTGAGGATGGTCGACCGCGCCACGGCGCACACCGGGGCATTGGAGTATGCGTGGGTGAAAAGTGCGCCGCTGCTGGCCAGTTGGTCGAGGTGCGGTGTCTGTGCCTCCTCGCTGCCGTAGCAACCGAGCCAATGGTAATCGTTATCCTCGGAGACGATCCAGAGGATGTTGGGCTTGTCGGCTGCAAAGGCAGAGCTGACACAGAGGAAGGCGAGGAGGGCAAACTTGAACATGACTAAGCAGACCTAACGAATCGCTTGTGGGCTGAACAGGAAAAATCATGACACCTTAGGGGTAGGCTGGGACGGCTGCGGCTTGTTTTTTCCCAATCATCGGCGAGAGTCAGCACCTCATGCCCGCCGTTCTCCTCCACTCGCCCTATCCCCGACAACGCAGCCAGGGGAATGCCGTGACCGCGAAACGGATGACCGAGCTGCTGCGTGACGGTGGCCTAGACGTGGCCATTCACGAGCGTGGTGATGCTCCAATTTCCGCCGGCTGCCTGATCGCGCTCAATGCGAGGAAGAGCGCGGGCGAAATCTTCGCCTTCCACCAGCGCCAGCCGAAAAGTCCGATTGTCACCCTGCTGACCGGCACCGATGTGAACCATCCGGAGATGGAGGACGCTGAGTCGGACACCCGCAAGGCGCTGGCCGTCAGCACTGCCATTGTCTCCCTACACGAAGGCTTTTCCCATCGCATCCCCGAGGATTTGACGGCCAAAACCCAGGTCATTTACCCCAGCGTGCGCTTGCCTGATACCATGGAGCATCGGCCAAAGGGGCAGCTGGAAGTGATCATCGCCGGAAACTTTCGCGCCGAGAAGAACCCGGCTTTGATGATGGAGGCGGTGCGTGGACTGCAGTCGTCGCCCATGCAGTTCCACGCGTTTGGGCAAGGGGGCGAGTATCAGTCGGCGCTGGAACAAACCGCCGCCGAGTGTCCGAATTTCCATTTCCACGGAGTGCAGGATCACGATGTGGTTATTGAGAAAATGAAAACCGCCCACGTCCTACTCAACACCTCCACAGAAGAAGGCGGCGCCAATGCAATCTGCGAAGCGGTGGTCATCGGGCTGCCCGTCATCGCGAGTAAGATTGCTGGAAATATCGGCATGCTCGGCAGCGATTACGACGGCCTTTTTCCTCTGGAGGACCCCGCTGTGCTGATCGAAATCCTGGCTCGCACTGCTAATGATTCGGACTTTTACCAGCACTTGAAACAGCAAATATCCACCCGTGCACCGCTGTTTTCCTATCATCAGGAAAAGCAGGCTTGGTGTGAGCTGGTCAGACGCCTTACGGTGGGGCGATAAGCTCGGCTTCGAAGCGATAGAAGGCCTTGCCGGTAGGAGGGGCTTCATCGGTAACGATGAATTCTCCACTGCCCGCAACAGTAATATTCTCACCCAGTGTCAGCTGGTCGAAGGCACCATCATAACGAAGCACCTCCTCGAAGCTACCGACCTCTAGGGTGGTCGAGCGTGTGAGCTTCCAGATGGTGTAATCTACCGCGGCCAGATTCAATCCGAAATTCAGTGTGGCCTGTCCGGAGCTGTTGATGGTGGGGCCGGTGAAGTTCACGGTATTTGCCACCTTGGGATTGGTGCCGAGGGCGAATTCCACGCCGAAGGCCTGGCCATCGCCGTCTTCATCCGTGAGCCAGAGATCGGAAAGAATGTTATAGCTGTCTGTGGCATCCTGAATCTCGACCGCGCCGATGTCTGCCTCGACCTGCGATTGGTAATTGATGACAATGTTGTCGATCCGATGTTCCGCAGCAAGGTCACCTGTGCGGGCGGCGAAGGTAAAGCTGTCCCCGGCTGTGGGGGTGTAGTTGATCATCTGATCGATGATGGTATTTCCCTTGTAGGTGACAACAAGGTGTCCAGTGCCATCGAGGGTGACGGTAAGGCTACGGAAGGCACCGGCTTCATTAGCACGGAAGAAAGTATAGGGTGTGCTGATGGTGGCGCCATTTGGACCGCGAAGTGTGATATTACCCGTGCTGTTGGGGCCCGCGGTTCCGTCATAGGTGTCAAAGCTGATCACATACGCACCAGGCACACCGTTCTCGAGTGATCCGGACGAAAAGGTGGCAGTCGTGGCGGCGGGGCCGAAAGAGAAGCTGAAACCATCGGCTGCATCCGATAGGTGCAATTGGTAAAAAAGGTCAAACGAAGCCGTGAATTCGGTGAAAATCCCGGTGCTTGGCAGGACTAGCGCAGCGCCTTGTGAGGCGACAGCATCTGTGAAGCGGAAGCTACCATTGTCGATGGTTCCGGTGGCAGCATCATTCCCAGATGTGAACACGGTGGCACCATTGAGGCCGCTGGAAAAGTCGTTTTGCCAGGATGCATTGGTTGACGTTGGCCGAGGAAATCCACGTTGATCAGTGCTGGTGGAATTGTCAGTTAGCAGGTCCAGCAACGGTGAGCCAGGCAGGGGTGGCATGGTTTGGGTGGGGCCACCGTAGTCCCCGAGCGGAGCGAGCATGGCATTTCCAGAGAGAATGCCGCTGAGTGAGGCTGAATGTTCGATACCTGAGTGATCGCCGATGAAATTGGCACCTGTGCTTTCGAATTCGATAGAGCTCCTGAGTAGGTCAGGCCCAGTGCCAGGAGTACCTGTGGGGGACAAGCCTGTGGTATTTCCAGCGATGACAGAGTTATGCAGGGTCAGATCGGATGAAAAAATATGAATACCGCCGCCGGGGCCGCCAGAGTTGCTGCCGCTGTAGCTGCCGTCACCGGTGGAATTGTTGGCCACGGTGGAGTTGTTCAGATTGTTAGAGGCGGCACTAAATAAGCATATACCTCCGCCGCCCCCGCCGTAACTGTTGTTGCCGCCGCCACCATCACCAGTGGCATTGTTGTCGACGGTAGAGTTGTTGATGTTGATAGCCCCGGAGCTGCTTACGTAAATGCCGCCGCCGCTGCCACCTATGCCGCCGTCTTGGCCGTCTCCACCATCACCGGTGGTGTTGCCTGTCACGGTGGAATCGTTCAGCGTGAGGGAGCCCACGTAGATATAGATACCGCCGCCGTCACCGCCGTGGGCAGCGGGAGCGGCACCGAAATCATCGCCACCTCTACCGGTGGAGTTGTTTGATACATTGCAATGGGTGAGGGTGAGATTGCCACCGCAGTATATGCCACCACCGCTTTCCCCAGGCTCTCCGATGGGCGCATCCGGAGTTCTGCCGCCTGTAATCGTGAGGTGAGAGAGCTCGACGCTGCTCCCGGTTTCGATCTCGATGACGCGATGGTTGGTGACGCCGCCATTGGCATCGATCGTTAAGCCGCTGGTCAGAGTGGAAGCATCGATGGTAATATTTTTATCAATCAACAGCTGCCCGCTGCTTAGAGTGATTGTCTGGCCATCGAGAGTCGGATCAAAGGTGATGAGGGAGCCACTGGAGGCCGCAGCAATCGCGGCGCGCAATGAGCCAGCGCCCGCGTCGTTTGTATTGGTGACGATTTGATGGGCAAAGAGAAGGTTCTCAGGAGTGACGGCGGCCAAGGTCACGCGGGGCTCGTAGATGAGGCCGTTGAAGAAATCAGAGGCGAGTAGCTGCGGATGGGTGCCTACTCCGATGCTACGGTTCAAGCCATCACCAAAGTCTGTGATAGTAACATTCTGGACCGTCGATAGAGGCACAATACCATCCACATAAAAGGTATAGTCGCCGGTGATTTCTCCCGCTGTGGTTTCAGGCTGGATGTTATGAAAAACAACGGCGATGTAGTGCCATTCATTCGTCGGCGCTGTGACAAACGGGGTGACAGGAGAGGCATTTGTTAGCATGGAATAGCCGCTGCTCGAAGCCAATCGGCGCAGTTTTTCCGTGCCGGCGTAGTCGATGATAGAGTTGATATTGCCATTTCCTGTGTATTTCACCCAGGCCTCGTAGGTGAATCCACCGTGCAGGCGGATCTGGCTGTTGAGAAGCTGTTGGCTGCCCGGGGCCAGCACACCGGCATTGCCTGGGAAGGACATCGAGCGATTCCCTGCGCCTGCGGGAATCCCAAGCGTAGGAACATCGGCCGACAGGGTGACAGCTCCGGTGCCGGAATTGGTTCCATCTCCTAGCGAGCCGATGTTTGGCACAGACGTAGAGATATCATCAGTGTCGCTGACGCGATAGTGGAGTAACTGCGCGCTGGCAGATAAGACCATGGCCAGAAGGAGTCCAGAGGAAAGAACTGCCTGCCTGAAGCGGTGAATGGGGGGGAGTATGGAAGTGTGCATGGGATCGATAGGGGATGGTGGAATAGCGATTACTGCCATGTACAAGCATGGCAGGAGACGACTCAAACACAAGATCTATCAACACAGGCGGATCTTGATAAGGGGCTGAGACTGAAGTGCTGCACCTCCGCGCTTTACTCCGCGCTCATCTTCCCGTATCAGCACTCTCCGCGTAGCGGCCAAGCACTGGCCACTGCTTACTTATCACCGACCACCGACTCCATGACTGCAGCCGAAATCCGCCAGAGCTTTCTCGATTTCTTCAAAGAAAAGCAACACACCATTGTGCCCTCCGCATCCCTGATGCCGCAGAGCCCCGGGCTGTTGTTCACCAATGCGGGCATGAACCAGTTTGTGCCGTATTTCCTCGGAACGGAAAAAGCACCCTACTCACCACCGCGCGCCACCGATACCCAGAAGTGCATTCGCGCCGGGGGCAAGCATAACGACCTCGAGGACGTCGGTTACGATACCTACCACCACACCATGTTCGAGATGTTGGGGAACTGGTCCTTCGGTGATTATTTCAAAAAGCAGGCCATCGAATGGGCCTGGGAACTGGTGGTCGAGCGTTGGGGATTTCCCGCCGACCGACTCTACGCCACCGTCTACATGCCCGGCGAAGGAGATCCGGGCAGCTTCGATCAAGAAGCCTACGATTTCTGGGCCGAGCTCTATGAAAAGAAGGGACTCGATCCGAAACGCCAGATCGTCAACGGTAACGTCAAAGACAACTTCTGGATGATGGGCGAAACCGGTCCTTGTGGCCCCTGCTCCGAGCTGCACGTCGACCTCACACCGGAGGGCGACACCGATGGCAAGCTGGTCAACATGGACTCCGATCTCTGCATCGAAATCTGGAACCTCGTGTTCATTCAGTTCAATGCCGAGGCCGATGGCTCGTTCCGCGACCTGCCGGCCAAGCACATCGATACCGGAATGGGCTTCGAGCGCGCTGTGTCGATCTATCAGGGCACCAAGGGCTTCACCGATTTCTCCAAAAAACCCACCAACTACGCCACCGACGCCTTCCAGCCGATCTTCCGCAAGCTCGAGGAACTCAGTGGTAAGAAATATGAGGATATCTACCCGGAATCCGTGGAGTCCGATAAGTCGAAGCTCTCCGAGGAACTTAAGGTGGCCATCGCCTTCCGCGTGATTGCCGACCACATCCGCACCCTTTCTTTCTCCCTCGCCGATGGTATTTTGTTAGGAAACAACGGCCGTAACTATGTTCTCCGTCGCATCCTTCGTCGGGCCGTGCGCTATGGTCGCACCCTCGGCTTCTCAGGTGACAAACCCTTCATGGCCGATCTGGTCGATACCCTGGTCGAGCAGCTTTCCGGCGTCTTCCCGGAGCTCGGCGAACGCGCCGATGCCATCAAGGAGAACCTCCAGCGCGAGGAAACCAGCTTCAATGAAACCCTCGACCGCGGTCTCGCCATGTTCGAGGACAAAATCGCCAACAGCGAAGGCTCCCTCGACGGCGCTTTTGCCTTCCAGCTTTACGATACCTTTGGCTTCCCCATCGACCTCACCCAGCTGCTTTGCGAAGAGCGCGGGCTGAAGGTGGACATGGAGAAATTCGGACAGCTGATGGAAGAACAGCGTGAAAAAGGACGCGCCGCCCGCACCCGCGAGCTGGTCCGTGCCGCTGACATTTCCACTGATCAGGAAACCGAGTTCACCGGCTTCGAAGCGGATGTCACCGAGGCGAAAGTCACCGAGATCCATCAACAGCCGGATCACTTGTTAGTCATCACCGACAAGACACCGTTCTACGTCGAGATGGGTGGCCAGATGGGCGACCAGGGAACGCTCACTCACGAAGGCGAGACCTACACCGTGACCTCCGTGCAGCAGCTCGGCAATGCCCGCGCCCACGCCATTGATCTCTCCGCCAACATCATCGTCGGCGATACCGTGACGCTCGAAATCGAGACGACGCGCCGTCGTCCGATCGAAGCGCACCACACCGCCACTCACCTACTTCACTGGGCACTGCACGAGGAAGTTTCCCAAGACGCTGCCCAGCAAGGGTCGATGGTCAGCCGGAACCGACTCCGCTTCGACTTCAACTCCGGTGCCGTCTCGCAGGAGAAACTGGATGCCATCGAAGATCGGGTCAACGCCTGCATTAAGGCGGAAGACAGCGTTTCATGGATCGAAGTTCCTCACGAAGACGTCAAAGGAAATAAAGACATCCAACAATTCTTCGGCGACAAGTATGGCGACCTGGTTCGGGTCGTTCAGATCGGCGGCGAGGAGAAAGCCCTCAACGGCTACTCGATGGAACTCTGCGGTGGCACCCACGTGCGCAACACCAAGGACCTCGGAATTTTCAAAATCAAATCAGAAGGGGCGATCGCATCCGGTATTCGTCGGATCGAAGCCGTTTGTGGCGACGCGGCCTGGAACTGGATGCGTGAAGAAATCGAAAAGGCAGATGCCGAAGGAGACGATCTCCGTGCGAAACTGGAAGCCGCCAACAGCCAGCTCACCGAGATGGGCGAGGATAAGGTGGAGATGAAAAAATTCCCCCACATCATGGGAGCCCTGCTGATGGAGGGGGGCGATTTCGAACAAATCAACGCCACCTTCAAGCACTTTAAACAGCACATCGAGCTGCTACGCGAAGCCGGAATCAACGCCGAGAAGAAACTCAAAAAGGCCCAAGCCGGCGCCGCTGCGAAAATGGCGGACGAGGCATTGGTCTCGTTGTTAGAAAACGGTGGCAACATCGCCGAAGTCTTCGAAGGACCTGCTAACCTACTGCAGGAGCTACTCAATGGACTGAAGAAAAAGCAGTTTACTGGAGCTGCCTTCCTGATCGTAGACGATGGCCAACGCCTCCACCTCGGCGCCTACTGTGGCGAGGATGCTCGTGGCAACGGTCTCATGGCCGGCAAGCTGATCCAAGAGCTCGGCCCCATCGCTGGTGGCAAAGGTGGAGGCAAGCCGGACCAAGCACGAGGCGCCGCGCCTGAGCGCGATAAAGCCGAGGAACTGAAATCCGCCGCCGCAGCGAAGCTGTAGGCCGTGGGGCGCTAAGCAAGTAATCACAGCACGGGCCAAGGGTGGAAACGCTCTTGGCCCGTTACTTTTCTAACGGGCGGCGGCTTTGGCGCGCGATTGGCTCCACTTGAGGCCCTCCACAAACTCGTCACGCTTACCGTTTTTATCGATCAGGCTTTGCCACATCACAGCGGCGTTTTTGTAGTGGGAAACGGCGTCGGCTGTTTTCCCCAAGTTATTGGCAGTGTGGCCGAGGTCGCCGTAGAGATAGGCGAGTGATCGGCGCAGTTCGTTGTCACGTTTACCGGCACCATTCTTGAGCAGCTGTTGCATCATGGTGGCGGCCTTCGAGCCGAGTTTCAGCTCCGTGCTGGAATCTCCTGCATCACCTGCAAGGCTGGCGCGCGACCAGTGAAATCCTGCCAGGCGATAAAGCGGTTCATTGGCAGTGGGGTTGGCCGCCACGATCTTGCCGGTGAGATCAATGGCTCTGTCCAAGTTCTTTGCCGCGTCACTGGTGCGGCCACGATCACGGAGTAAAACTGCCTGTAATCCTTTAACGACGGCGACTTGCATGGCGCTACCCGTTGGGGAAACATCATCTAAGGCGACTCCTTTTAACAAACTCTCCGCCTTCTTCAGTTTGCGCTCACCGGCGCTGTCGTTGCCCGAGAGCATGTCGGCCTCCGCCGCCATGATTTCCATCTCGGCGAGTTTCACCTTCGCGAAGCTGAACTGCGGGTTTTTATCGAGTAGCCAGCGCAGATGATTTGCGGCTTCTCCCCGGAGCTTGGTCGCGTCCTCCACCCGATCGAGGCTTTCCGCCAAGGTGGAGGAATGGAGGATGTTGCGCGCGAGCTCCGATCGGATTTTGACATTTTCCGGCAGCGCTTGGTGAATGCCCTCGAGGTTCTGGATCGCCTTTTGAAAATGTGCCAGTGCCTTGGCTGGATCCGAGGCTTCGACCAAACGACCTTCGATGAGCTCCATGGTCGCATTGATCCGCTGCGTTTCCACCGGATCGGCCTGTTCAAGCTGGGCAATCGCGCTGCGCACCTTCGGGAGCAAGCTGCTGGTTAGAGCTTCGTTGTTTTGATCGAGCGCCTGCAACAGCGTGATCAAACGAGCGCGGGCGATCCGATACGGCTGGCCTGGCTCGTTGATGCCGGCTTTTTGCAAAGCGGGGATCGCACGGTCTAACAATGTATCGGCGTCAGCGGGGTTCTTGCGGTGGATTTCCAGTTCGGAAAGCTGCAGCATGATGCGGGCGCGGATCGGCTGGAACTGGTCTTCGCCCTCGGTCATTTTCAGAAATGCCCTGAGTTCACGCTCCATGGCATCGGCGGCGGTTTTGTCCGGGCCGGTCTTTTGCAGTTCCGGCAAGTCGGTGTTGCGGTCGCGCAGCATCCATTCTAACAACCGATCGTTGGTCACCCCAAGTGCGATCAGCTGCTTGCGGAGTTTATCTTCCCGCTTCGCCGCATTCTGGCTGTACGCGATGGCCTCGGCTTCGGACTTCGCCGCCTCGTCCCGCTCGGTGGTGAGTGCGGTGATGCGCTGGTTGAGGGCTTCGATGTCGTCCTGACGGGCGATTTTTTCTTTCTGCAGGAGACCGAACAGCGTGAAGCAGCCAAAGGCTCCTGCACCGGCTAGGAGCAGAGCAAACAGCATGCCGGCACGACTGCGCTTCACCTTGCTCTTGAGCTTGCTCTTCGCCAAAGCGGCGGCGGCATCGGTATCGATATCACTCCAGGCCTGGAGGACTTCGTTGAGATCTTTGTAGCGGTCTTCCGGATTGAGTGACAGGCAGCGCTGCAGCACCTCACGGCGTTTCCGTTCGCGGTCGTCGTGGGCTTCTTCCGGCCAGTTTTCCAGTTCGCGGTGTTCCAGGCGCTCGGCCAGTTTGATCACATCGGCTTGGATGCCCGTGACGTGGTGTTCGCCCGGGCCGGGTGCCACTTTTTTAAAGGTGGCTTCGCAGCGCGGGAACTTGCCGGTGAGCATGCGAAAGGCGAGCACGGCAAAGGCGTAGGTGTCCCAGCCATAACCCTTGCCAGAGACATAGCCGTCCGGCTCACGCAGCTGCTCGGGCGGTGCGTAGAGCAGGGCGTCCGTGAAGGGTAGCATGCCGACTCCTGGCATGTGGCCCATGGCGAAGTCGGTAAGCTGCACCTTGCCCTGTTCATCGAAGAAGACATTGCCTGGTTTGAGGTTGCCGTGGGGGATGCGGCGGCCGTGCATGCTGGCGATGGCGTGAGCGATCTTTTCGATCGTCTCCCAGGCGTCGTCCTTGGGGTAGTCGGCGATGGTTTCCTGCAGCGAGCGCGGTGCAATGGTGCCCTTGGCTTCGTCGATGTCGGCGAGCATCGGCATGACCATGCAGTTGCTGCCCTGTCTGGACTGCTTCCAGAGGATGGGCACCACTCCCTCCGGGTAGGATCCGTTGGTGAGTCGACCCGCGATGTTTTCGATGAGCGGGCGGTTGATCGCGATGGCGTTGAACACGCGGATGGCATACCAGGTGCCAGGATTTACATTGTCGGCTTCACGAGCGATGAAAATGCTGCCACACGCTCCTTCGCCTACCAGGCCAAGGATTTCAAAACCATCAATTTGCGGCTGCACCATAAGAGGTATTTTTGCCAAGGATCATGGGCATTACCAGAGAAACTTTCGTTTGATTGGTCTGCTGACAGGCTTCGTCGCGGCGGGTGGTTTTCGGCTTCGTGGTCGTCTCTCATGGTATGACAAATTGCGCTGGAAACGATGATAGGTTTTCCGAGAGGGTGGCGTATGCTTATGTTAGCACCGTCATTTTTTACCTATGCCCTAAGCTTATGAAAAAGAACCCCTCATGCCCTGGAAACCCGTTTGCCTCCGACAGCTCACGGCGCGAATTTTTACACGTTGGCCTGCTCGCGGGGCTGGGTCTGACACTGCCGGAATTTCTCAAAATGGAGGCCCTCGGAGCGCAGAAAACCTATGCCTCGAAAGAGGGTGTTGCCAAGTCGGTGATCCAGATTTTCCTGCCCGGCGGACTGGCGCAGCAGGAATCGTTCGATCCCAAACCTTACGCACCCAGCGAATACCGTGGCCCCTTCGGCTCGATCCCCACCGTGCTGAAAGGCGAACGCTTTGGCGAGCATATGAAGGAAATGGCGAAGGTGGCGGATCTGATGACCGTGATCCGATCGATGTCGCATGGCGAGGCGGCGCACGAGCGCGGGACCCACAATATGTTCACCGGCTACCGGCCCAGTCCGGCACTGCAGTTTCCTTCGATGGGCTCGGTGGTCTCGCACGAGTTCGGGCCGAAAAATAACCTTCCTCCCTACGTCTGCGTGCCCAACGTGCCGAATGAGTTCGCCAACTCCGGCTACCTCAGCTCCGCCTACGGACCGTTCGGATTGGGCGCCGATCCAGCGAGGGGGAACTTCAAGGTGCGCGATCTGAATTTACCGAAGGACGTCGATGAGCAACGCTTTAATCGCCGGAAATCGATGCTTAGCACCGTCGACGACCATTTTCGCAGTCTGGAAAATTCCGATGCGCTCGATTCCATGGACTCGTTCTATCAGCACGCCTACAAGCTGATCTCGTCGCAGAAGGCGCGGGAGGCATTTGATCTCTCGAAGGAGCCTGAAAAGCTGAAGCTGATGTATGGCAAAACCCAGGCGGGGCAGCGTATGTTGTTAGCGCGTCGATTGGCCGAGGCGGGTGTGCGCTTTATCTCCCTGACTGCCGGTGGCTGGGACCACCACGATAACATTAAAACCGGTATCCAGAAGCAGCTGCCGAGCGTGGATAAGGCCGTGGCCGCCCTGCTCAAGGACCTGAACCAGCGCGGTATGTTGGACAATACCCTCGTGCTGCTCACCTCCGAGTTTGGGCGCACACCGAAGATCAATAAAACCAACGGTCGCGACCACTGGCCCAGAGTCTTCTCCGTGATGATGGCCGGAGGCGGGGTGCAAAAAGGGGTGATCTACGGAAAGTCCAACGCCCTCGCCGCAGAGCCGGAGGAGAATAAGGTGGGCGTGCAGGATTTTGCCAAGACCGTCTATCACCAGATGGGCATCAATGCGGATAAGGAGCTGATGGCACCGGGTGGCCGACCGATCGAGATCGTCGACGGCGGAGAGGTGATCAAAGATATTCTTCTCTAACGGATATGATACGTGCTGCTCTGAAAACTCTGGCATTCCTCTGTGTGTCGACTCTATCGGCCCAGGCATTCACCCCCGTGTTGAATGCGGTGCTGCCGCGCGGTGGGCAGCGTGGTCAGGAGGTTGTGGTCAATCTACATGGCGACCGGATGGAGTCGCCTGAGGAAATCATCTTTCTCAAACCGGGCATCAGCGTCACCAGCTTGACCTCGGTGAACGCGAAGCAGGTCAAGGCCGCGCTGAAAATCTCCCCGGAGGCCGAGCTGGGCGAGTATGCCCTGCGCTTGCGCTGTCGAGGCGGCGTGAGCTACATGCGCACTTTTTGGGTCGGCCAATTTGCCACGACCAAGGAGGTGGAGCCGAACAATGATTTTGGCAAACCTCAGACCGTGCCGTGGAACACCACGGTGGCCGGCGTGGCCGAGCTGGAGGATGTCGATTACTACCAGGTGCAGGCGAAAAAGGGTCAGCGCATCTCGGTGGAAGTCGAGGGCATGCGACTCGGTGGCGTGTTCTTCGATCCCTACGTCGCCATCCTCGATGGCAAACGCTTCGAACTCGCCACTTCCGATGATGCGCCGCTACTGCGTCAGGACGCCTTTGCCTCGATCATCGCACCCGCTGATGGGAACTATACAATTCTTGTTAGGGAGTCGTCTTACGAAGGAAACAACCGCTGTCGTTACCGCCTGCACATCGGAGGCTTCACCCGTCCGTCCGCGATCTACCCACCTGCCGCCAAGCCGGGAGTGGCCACCACCTTCACCATGATTGGCGATCCGGCTGGAGATTATCAGGTGACCGCCAGCGTCACGGGCGAGGAAGCTGCGTTGTTCCCCATCTTTGCCCAAAAAGACGGCTTGCAGGCGCCCTCGCCAAACTCGGTGCTGGTGAGTTCACTGCCATTTGCCAACGAAAAAGAACCTAACAACGGCTCCAAGGAAGTCGGCCCGACCCTAGCCGCTCCTTGTGCCTTTCATGGAATCATTCAGCGGAAAAACGATGTCGACTGGTTCCGCTTCAGTGCCAAAAAAGGGCAGAATCTTCGCATTCAGGTGAAGGCGCGAAGCCTACGGTCACCGCTCGATAGCGTGCTGATTCTGCGCGATGCCAAAGGGAAGCAGATCAGTCGGAATGACGACCAGGGGCAGCTGGATAGCATCATCGATTTCAAACCGAGCGCAGATGGCGACTATTTTCTCAACGTCCGCGATCAGCTGGGCAATGGTGGGCCTGCTTACGTTTACCGGGTGGAAATCAACCATCGGAAGGCAGCGCTGTCGGCCACCTTACCTGTCGCCGCGAGAAACAACAGCCAGCTGCGCAAAGCCATCGTCATACCCCGGGGGAATCGCTACGCCACGGTGGTCAATGTCGCGCGTAGGAATACCGGCTGCGAGTGTGTGTTAGAGGCCGACTCCCTACCGCCCGGTGTCACCATGAGTGCCGGCAAGGTGCCCAAGGGGGTGACCTCTTTCCTCGCATTCTTCGAAGCCAAGGTAGACGCGCCCCTATCCGGAGGGCTGCATCATTTCACCATCCGTGACGCCAACCCTGAGAGTCGGGTCAAAGGCGACTTGAACGAGGTGGTGCATCACATCGAGATCAACAACACCGGCACCTTTCACAGCACCAAAGACCGTCGGGTGACCGTTGCCGTCTGCGAGCAGGCGCCGTTTCAAGTGCGGTTGAAACATCCACCCGTCCCGATCGTGAAGAATGGCACCGCGAAGTTATATGTCTCGCTTGTGCGCGACAAAGGCTTCGATGCTCCGGTGAATGTGGTGCTGCCGTGGAAGCCGGCGGGGGTCGGATCACCAACGTCGATCACCATTGCCAAGGGCAAGACCGAGGGCGTCTATGAGATCAATGCCAATGGCGATGCGGCGCTGGGTGCACACCGGATTTGTGTCACGGCCGAGGCCACCACCAAGTCCGGCCCGGTGATGGTTGCCTCGGCTCCGGTCACCCTGCAAGTTTCCGAACCCTTCCTCAGTGTAAGCATGGAAATGGCGTCGACCACTCCCGGTCAGAACACTTCGCTGCTCTGCAAACTAAATCACAACCGAGCATTCAGTGGTGAGGCTGAAGTGATTCTGCACGGCCTGCCACACGGGGTGAAAACCGTGCCGAAAAAGATCACCGCCAAGACCCGGGAGCTGGTTTTCGATCTCGAAGTCGCGTCCGACGCCCCCAAGGGAAATCACAACACGATCTTCTGCCAGGTGCTGCCAAAGCAAGGCGGTCACGTCATCCCTCACAACATTGGCCAGGGCGGCACGCTGAGAATCAATCCGCCACCGCCAAAACCCAAGGGCGAAAAAGCAGCTGCCACGACGAAAAAACCTGCCACCAAAAAGCCGCTGTCACGCCTGGAACAACTCCGCCAAAGCAAGCCATGAAGCATCCGATGAACCATCCTATTTGGAAAAATGTCTGCCACAGTGTGGTGGCGGCATTGCTCACCGAAGCCGCCTCCGCAGCTCCGGATTTCGCCACGGAGATTCAGCCGATTTTGGAACAGAACTGTGTCAGCTGTCATGGAGCGGATAAGCAGAAGGGCGCGCTCCGACTCGATACCCGTGCCGGATTGTTAGAAGGTGGCGACACCGATCTGGCAGTGGACTTGAAAGCTCCCGAAAGCAGCCTGCTGCTCAAGCTGGTTCGCCATGCGCCGGGGCACGACGACATCATGCCGCCGACCGAGGAGAAAAGCAAAGACGGCAAGGTAAGCGGCGGGCCACCACTCACGGAGGTGCAAACCAAGCTACTGGAAAACTGGCTCGTAGCCGGCGCTCCCTGGCCGGATGGATTGCAGTTGCAGGCGAAGGAACGCAGTCGGCGCGAAGCGAATCTCGATCAGTCGGACCCGAATCTCACCTCCATCGAAGTCTTTCCGAAGCAGGTTTCCCTGGAGACCAGCGCGGACTTCCATCGTCTGATTGTCATCGGGCACTACAAGGATGCCACCACGCGCGATGTCACGCCATCGGTGGATATCAGCGCTGCCGATGCGGCATTGGTCCGCATTGAAGGCACCACTCTCTTTCCCCAAGTGGACGGTGAGACATCGGTGGAAATCAGCTACCGTGGAAAAAAAGCGACGGTTCAGGTGGTGGTGAAAGAGGCGAAAAAAGCCAGGCCGGTGAGTTTTCGGCGCGATGTCATGCCGGTGCTAACAGCTTCGGGCTGCAACACCGGATCATGCCACGGGTCGGCACGGGGGCAGGATGGATTTAATCTGTCACTTTTCGGTTACGACCCCCAAGGCGACCACTACCGACTGACACGAGAAATGCCGGGTCGCCGAATCAATCTCGCGCTGCCCGAGGACAGCCTGATGCTGACCAAAGCGACCGAAAAAGTGCCGCACACCGGCGGCAAACTGTTCGATGAATCCAGCGCCGCGTATAAGGTCCTGCACGCCTGGATCAAAGACGGGGCGCATTATGACGATGGCGATATCGTGCTGCCGACCTCCATCGAAGTCCGCCCGACGCAGGCGGTGCTAAAGGGTGCCGGGCAAAAACTTCCGCTCACGGTGAGGGCGATTTATTCCGACGGCAGCGACCGCGATGTCACCAGCCTGACGACCTACAGCACCAGCAACGACAACTCGGTGGAAATCGACGCCCGCAGCGGATTGCTGACCTCCGCCAAACGAGGTGAGTCGTTTTTGATGGGACGTTTCCAAACCTTCACCGAGGGCATGCAAACCATCGTCATCCCGGATCAGCTGAGCTACAGCAAGCCGGACTTGCCGGCGGCGAATTACATCGATGGTCACGTCTATCAGAAGCTGCACAAACTGCGCGTGATCCCATCGGATACCTGCGATGACACCGTCTTCGTCCGGCGGGTTTATCTCGACCTCATTGGTAGGCTCCCAACGCCCGAAGACCGTGCCACTTTTCTAGCCGACGAGGATCCCAACAAACGTGCCGCACTCGTGGATCGATTGATCGAGACCAAGGAGTTCACCGAGATTTGGGTGATGAAATGGTCGGAGCTGCTGCAGATCAGAACCTTCCAGAATCAGGTCAGCTATAAGGCGGCGCTGCTCTATCATAACTGGCTGCGCGAGCGCATTGCATCGAACACTCCCTTCAACGAAATCGTGCGCGAGCTACTGACTTCCAAAGGGGGCACGTTCTCGACACCTGCCACGAATTTTTTCCAAGTGGAGCAGGAAACGCTCCTGCTAACAGAAAATGTCGCCCAGGTCTTCATGGGCACCCGCATCCAGTGCGCCCAGTGTCACAACCATCCCTTCGATCGCTGGACGATGGAGGAATACTATCGCTTCGCCGCCTTCTTCGCGCAGGTGAAACGCAAGAAAGCGGAAGACCCGCGCGAGCAGATCATCTTCGATGGCGGCGGCCAGATGAAGAACCCGCTCACCAATCAAACCGCCGAGCCCAAGTTCCTCGGCGGTGAGGCACCGGATACCTCTGGCAAGTCGCGCAGGGAACTGGTGGCGCAGTGGCTCACTGAGCCGGAGAACCCGTGGTTTGCCCGCAATGTCTCGAACATCATCTGGGCGCATTTCTTTGGCATCGGCATCGTCGAGCCGGTGGATGATGTGCGGATCTCGAACCCACCGTCGAACCCCGAGTTGATGGACGACCTGGCGAAACACTTTGTCGATTATAACTTCGATTTCAAACGTCTGGTCCGCGACATCTGCACATCGCAAACCTATCAGCGGTCGACCCGAGTGAACGAAAGTAACGCCACGGACACCCGCAACTTCTCCCACGCCCGCGTGCGCCGACTCCGCGCCGAGGTGCTGCTCGATGTCGTTTCCCAAGTCACCTCCACCCCGAACAAATTCAAAGGCCTGCCCAAAGGTGCCCGCGCGGTGCAGATCGCGGATGGCAATACCTCCACCTATTTCCTGAAAACCTTCGGTCGGGCTACTCGCGAAACCGTCTGCTCCTGCGAAGTTAAAATGGAACCCAGCCTGTCGCAGGCCTTGCACCTACTCAATGGCGACACCACCCACAACCGCATCCGCAGCGGGCAGCGCGTGGTGAACATGCTGAAGGAGAAAAAGACACCGGAGGAAATCATCCGGCATCTTTACCTGACCTGTTTGTCGCGACCACCCACCGATGCCGAAATGGCGAAGTTGCAAAACTACCTCAAGGACGCCAACGATTTTCAAAGCAAACGCGAAGTGCTCGAGGACATTTTCTGGGCGCTTCTGAACTCCAAAGAATTCATCTTCAACCACTAGCATGCATTCCCAACACGACATGCCCTACGGAATCCTAAGTCGCGTCGCCGTGGCTGTGGCACTGGCGGTTTCGTCCTCGGCGCACGCGGCACCGAACTATGAGGACCACGTGTTTCCCATCTTTGAAAAGTCCTGCACCAACTGCCACAACCCGGACAAACAAAAAGGGGACTTGGATCTCACCAACTACAGCGCGATGATGCGTGGTGGCTCGGGTGGGAAGATTGCCGAACCTGGTGAGGGCGCCGATTCCAAGCTCTACGGCGTGATCACCCACACGCTGAAACCCAAGATGCCACCGAAGGGGGAGAAGCTCGATAAGAAGGATGCCGATGTCATCCGCGCATGGATTGATGGTGGATTGTTAGAAAATAAAAGCGGCAAACCGAAGAAGAAACGTAAACCCGCATTCTCGATCACCGCGGCCCCCACCGCAGGGAAACCTGACGGTCCGCCACCGATGCCGAGCCATCTCTTGTTAGAGCCGGTGGTGCAGACCGATCGTGCCAGCGCCGTGTCCGACATGGCAGTGAGCCCATGGGCGCCGCTGTTAGCCGTCACCGGTCAGCGCCAGGTGCTGCTGTATAACACGGAGAGCCTGCAACTGGTCGGCATCCTTCCCTTTGATCAAGGCCAACCAAGCTCACTGGCATTCCACTCGTCGGGGAAATACTTGCTCGCCGGTGGTGGCATCGGGGGCAAATCCGGCACCACGGTGACCTGGGAGATCGAAAGCGGGAAGCCGATCCTCACCGCAGGCAAGGACTTCGATTCCGTGCTCGCCGCCTCGCTGCGTGGCGACCTTGGTGGTGTGGCACTGGGTGGACCGGGGAAACGGGTGAAGCTCTGGGACACAGGAAACGATCAGCAGCTCGTCTCGATCAAGAAGCATACAGACTGGGTGACGCAGCTCGCCTATTCTCCCGATGGAGTGCTGTTAGCCTCCGGTGGTCGCGGCGGCGGCATCTACGTCTGGGAGGCGCAGACGGGCAATGAATTTTATGAACTGCGCGGTCACAAGGCATCGATCACGGGTGTCGCCTGGCGCTCGGACTCCAACCTGCTCGCCACGGCATCGGAGGATGGTTCGGTCCTTGTCTGGTCGATGAAAAACGGCAAGCAGGTGAAAAAAATCACCGCACACAAGGGCGGCGTGTTAGCGCTCGATTGGAACCTGAACGGCGGTGGGTTTCTGGTCACCAGCGGCAGGGATAAAAAAGTCAAAATCTGGAAGCCCTCGTTCGCCCTCGCCAAGGAGCTGCCCGCCTTCAAATCCCTCCCCACCGAGGTCGCCATCAGCCAGGACGGCAAGCGGGTATTTGTCGCCACTCTCACCGGCGCCATCACCGTGTGGGATCCCGTCACGGCCAAACAGATCGGCAGCATCGCCGCCAATCCACCGAGCATCGCCCAGCGGATCAAGGGTATCCAAGGCCAGTTGGTCAGCCTGCCAATCCAGGTCAAAGAGCAGGCAGATGCCTTCCAACAAAGTGAATCCACGTGGAAATCGGCCAAGGAGCAGCTGGCCAAGACCGAGCAAGGGCATCGTGATGCAGTTGCCAAGTCGAAGCAGCTGCAGGCGCAGCGAAGCCAGCTCGACGGTCAGCTCAAGAAGATCTACGCCCAAGCCAAAGAGATGGGGAAAGTGCGCGACCAGCGACACAAAAATGTCCAGCAGGCCCGCAGCGAACTCAGCCAGCACAGCGCCGCGATCACCGCCATGCAGCGTGAGAAGCAACAAGCGGATCAGCAGTTGAAAAAACTCATCGGCGAAGAAAAGCGCCTCATCGACCAGCAACAGAAAGTGCAAAAACTCGCCGAGGCAAAACCGGACGACAGCGCGGCCCAACAAGCCGCCGCCGTGGCGAAGACCAAGCTTGAACAACATCGCCAAAAACTCGCCAGCCAGAAAAAAGCCAGCGATGAAAAAAGCACCGCCTTGGCCAAGCTGGTCGATCAGAAAAAAGGCCCCGGCAATCGTCTCGCCGAAGCCGACAAGCAGTGGCAGCAGGTTTCCAAACAATGGAATGACCTGCACGCCAAGCGCAAGGCCCTGCAAGAGCAGCGCACCGCCTTAAATGCACCGATCACTGAGACTCAGAAAAATCTGAAGTCCTTCGAGCAAGGCATCAAACCCGCTAAGGAGAAACTCGCCAAAGCCGAGGCCACGATGAAGCAACGCAAAGCGGCCTACGAATTGGCGAAGAAACAACTGAGCCGCCAACAACAGCAGCTGCACCACTGGCAAGCCGCCGCCATCAACACCGAGGCGATCGTGCTGAAGCAGGAAGCCGAAGCATTGAGGAACAAACAACACGCCAGCATGGATGATTTCACCGCCCTCGCCAAGGAAGTGGCCTCCATGCAAGATACGGCGAACTTGGACAAGGTCCGCCATCGTCTGCAGCAACTCCGCAGCCAGATCGATCAAACGGCCCCCCAAGCCCTCGCCAAACAACAGCAGGCCGCAGCCAAACGGCAGCAATACCAGCAGGCGGTGGAGGCTAAGATGCCGCCAAATGCGGGCAAAAAATAAGGCCCCCGACGGAGCAGTCGGAGGCCTCGGACGCAGCATCTGAAGACGATGCATCCACAATGCTTCACTTTTCCCGTGAAGGAAAAAGCAAAGCTCACTGCGGTTTGGCAGACCCGTTCCATGAGGCGAATGGGTGCCTTTGTCAATGGATCCCCGAGGAAACCGCGCAAGGAGGTGGCTCATCGACTCCTCGGCGCAGCGTGACGATCCCCTTGTTTCATGCGCATTCCGTTGTATATCTCCTGCATGCGATGGACCCTGGCAGAGAGATTTGGCTATCGAGGTTTGGCCCAGCTGGTGATTGGCTCGTCTTCGATGGTGATGTCCGCCTGTGGATGGTCGGGCTCAGGTGCTCGCTCGTTGGTGAAGTTCTCGGTGGAAAAAGAGGTGATCTACACGCCGAGCGATTGGCCGCAGGCGGTTCGGGCCGACATCTATCGTCCATTAGTCAGTCATCCGACCCCCGCGGTCCTGCTCATCCACGGTGGCAGCTGGGCGGAGAATGATAACCGCTACCAGATGAGCCACCTGGCCAAGAAGCTGGCGCGGCGTGGATACCTGGTGATGAATGCCACCTACCGCCTGGCACCCGAGTGGAACTACCCGGCGCCTGTGGATGATTTACGCGAAGCCTTGAAGTGGATGAGAGACCATGCCAAGCGGCTGAATCTCGATCCCCAACGCATCGGCCTGTATGGTTATTCCGCAGGTGGCCACTTGGCGGAAATGCTCGGGTTTCAATCGCCTCCGGATGGGGTGGCGATCCAGGCTGTCGTTGCCGGCGCTACTCCACAAGATCTAACACTCGACCCGGACTTCCCCGTCGTGCCGGTATTCATCGGCAAGACCTTCGTGGAGGACGCGGACATCTACCGATCCGCCTCGCCCATGAATCAAGTGACGCCGGAGACGCCACCGCTTTTCATCTATCAGGGGACCAAGGACAAGATCGTGCCCCCCGAACATACCTATCGTTTGCTGCCGAAGTTAGAAAACCATCAGGTCCATCACGAGATCCACTGGGTCAAAGGTCGCAGCCACATCAGCACCTTTTTGTTTCCAGGAAGAGCGATCGCCAAAGCCATCGATTTCCTCGACCGCCAGCTGCAGCGGTAGGGCTGTTTGGCCCAAACAGCCGGATGGTGAGTCCGCTGCAGGTCATCACAGCGGCGTGTCGCTACTCCTCGTGGGCTGCATACCTCGCGGATGCGGTGGGAGCTTCTTTGCGGTTGGAAAGCTTTCTGGTCAGTGACGCTGAATGCCTCTGATCCGGTTGTTTGGGCCAAACAACCCTACCAACAAGACACCTGGGGGTGCGAGTGTCATGTGCGATGGTTCAGGAATAACAACGATAACGGCCTCGCTTCATCACATCCTACAGACGAAGCCATGTGCTCCCCAAAACCATTGACCTCCTCCAACACCAACAGCAACGGTAGGGCTGTTTGGCCCAAACAGCCGGATGGTGAGTCCGCGGCAGGTCATCACAGCGGCGCGTCGCTACTCCTCGTGGATTACATACCTCGCGGATGCGGTGGGAGCTTCTTTGCGGTTGGAAAGCTTTCTAGTCAGTGACGATGAATGCCTCTGATCCGGTTGTTTGAGCCAAACAACCCTACCTCAAGCGTCTTTGTCGCTGTGACCTAAGTCTCGCTCGGGGGCGATGTGGTCACGGATGATTTGCTTGAGCTCTTTCATCTCAGGAAAGCCACCGCGCTGTTTGCGATCCCAGAGCATGGTGCCATCGGCCCGGACAAAAAAACCGCCACTGACCTCGGAGGGTTTCAATGTGACCGACCCCAGCTCATCTTCAAACGTGGTCAGCAGCTCCTGCGCGGTCCATGCGGCGCGCAGCAGCCAGCGGCAGCCGGTGCAGTATTCGATTTCGATCGATGGTTTCATAATCGTCTTGGCTAAGCTTTCCAATTCTCCGAGCGGCGTTGGAAGTCGTTTTCCAGGCGGAGGTATTTGCCGGTGATGCTTTGTTGAATGCGCGACTCCCAGGGGTCGGTGGCCTGGTAGCTTCCGGAGGTCTTGGTGAGCCATGGCATGTCCTCGAAGCCGATGCTGCGACCTGCGTAGGCTTTGGGGTTGGTTCCGTATTTGGCGATGTCGTTAATGAAGCTGTTGATCAGGGCAATGCTGTTGAGGAGGTCGGATATGGTCAGCTTACTGAAGCTATCGAGCGCTTTGGTGAGCTTGTCTTTGTCTTGTCGGTCAGGGCGGGCATCGAGTTTCGCCAGACTCATGCTGACGTTGCGCACTGCTTCTAACAATTCAGGTGAAATGTGCGACGATGACAGTAGCTTGGACAGGTGATTGCTCAGCGAAGTGACACTGGTCCAGATCGGGAGATCGATATAGATATCGAAGAGGTGGCTACAGAGGTTTTTGCCGAGTTTTTCCAGCGGGAAAAGGGGGATGTCCTTCACCTCGAGATCCGGGCGGAGGACAAACATGGCACTGAGGTGGCTGAGCATGGGCTGCATCAGCGCCTCGTAGTCAGGGAAGGTGCTGCCGCTGCCGTCGATCTTCGCCCGCTCCGAGCGCTCGACGTAGGATTCCACCGCTTGCTCAATGGGATCCACCTGCACGGCTCCGGCGGGTTTGAGGGCGTAGAGGATGGTGAGCTGATCGAAGTCGGCGAAGGACAGTGCCTTGGTGCCGAGCCGTTGAATGAGCTGCCAGGCCGAGTGCTGTGCTTCGCGGAGGTCGTTGCCTCCGACGGTGTGCGATGGGTGGCGCTCGATGGCGGTGAGTTGCAGGCGGTTGTTTGATTCGAAAAATTGAATGACCTCAGGCTTCGGCTGATGCACGCCGCCATTGCCATCATAAGCTTTCAGCTCGCCGTAGTAGCCGAGGATGAGCTTGGCGAAGCGTGGGTCTGGGTTCGGCTGACCGCCGCGATTGAGGTAACGATCCGCCAGCGAGTCCGAGTAGGGGTCGGCACCGATGGCGAGGTTGGCGATCGCTTGTTTGCAGCATATGTCCGCGGTCGGTGTCACCAGCAGCGGCAGAGCGGCATCCTGGCAGACGCGTTTCAGCTCCGCGATGAAGAGATCGACGATGGTGGAAAACTCCTCGAGGTCGATGGTCTTGTCCGTGGCCTTCGGTGACGAAAGATACTTCGCGCGGATGGTGGATTCCTGTTGTTGCAGATCGCGGATGACAAAGGGCATGGCACCGCCGGGCACACCCGCTGCGCAGAGCTGCTCTTTCAGTTCCTGGGGGATTTCCTGATCCTTGCGGTCGGGCATTTCTCCCCAGATTTGATTGATGCGGTTGCCAAGTTTGTCGTAGCTATCCTGATCGCTGATCAGCTGCGGAGCGACGGCCGAGAGCGCGTGGTGGGAGGAGCCGCCGGCCAGGCAGCCCTCAGCGGTCTCGATGACATCCACACCGAACTCGATGGCGCGCGCAATGGCGGCGGAGGAGTTCTCGGTATTGGTCGAGTGGCAGTGCAGGGTGAGCGGAATGTCTCCCGGCTCGAGCACCTTCATCAGAGCGGGGAGTAGGGTGGAAATGCGGTCGTCGGTGAGCTGTCCGGACATGTCCTTGATGGCGATGGCATTGTATCCGGCATCGATCAGGGCTTGCGCGTAGTGGCAGAAATATTCATCGGAGTAGCGCTCGGGGGCTTCTGGGTAATGGGTGAAGCAGATGGCCCCCTCCAGCACCACTCCCTCGGCGGCTTTCACGGATTCCGGCAGTTCCAGGTTCTCGATGTCATTGAGGGCGTCGAAGAAACGGATTTTGGTGATGCCGTTTTTGATGAATTCATTGAGCGTTATTTCTAACACATCCTTATCGTAGTGGCGGAAACCCAGGGCATTGGCACCGCGGAAAAGCATTTGCAGTTCGAAGTCCTGCATGTCCTCGGACTCCGAAAGCGCATGACTCACAGCTCCCAAGATGGTGAAGGGATTGTAGCCGCGACTGATGGCGATCTGAAAACTTTGACCTCCGGCAATTTCCGCACCGTGGAACCCGGCCTTGGCCGATGCGGCGATGATTTTGGCAAAATCGCGTGGCTCGAAGACCCAGTCTGCGGCGTCGAGGGTCGATTGCTGACCGTCTCGCAATGTCAGGTTGACTAGCTTGGGTGTTGAAGTATCGCTCATATCAAACAGCATTCTGAAATCCCCCCTCGGGCGCAAGCGTTAACTGTGACGGCGGGCCTCGCCAAAAATATGGAATAGCTACCGAGCTGTGCTACTCTTATAACCAGTCATGAAAATGCTTTCCTCTGGTTTCCTTAAAATTGCGGCATGCGCTGCGGTAGCGATCGTGGTGACATCTTGCAGTCGGGTTTCCGACGGTGGTGAAGCCCAGATTCCCGATACGGTGTTGCGGAAGAAACTGACACCGCTGCAGTATAAGGTCACTCAGCGCAACGCCACCGAGTCCGCCTTTAAAAACAAATACTGGGACAACAAACGCGAGGGCATTTACGTCTCAATAGTCAGCGGCGAGCCCTTGTTCAGCTCCGAGGATAAATACGTTTCCGGCACCGGCTGGCCGAGTTTCACCCGACCCATCTCCGAAGACGCGATCAAAGAACGTCGCGATGGATTCCGCACGGAAATCCGATCGGTGTATGCCGATACCCACCTCGGCCATGTCTTCAGCGATGGACCGGAACCCACTGGACTTCGCTACTGCATGAACTCGGCGGCCCTACGCTTCATTCCGGCGGAAGATCTGGAAAAAGAAGGGTTTCCCGAGCTCGCCCAATCATTCAAATCCACACAACCATGAAAAAAATCATCCCTATCCTAACGGCTGCGCTGCTGCTGCCGGGCGCCCTGTTTGCCAAAGAAAAGAAAGCGGTCTTCGCCGCCGGATGTTTCTGGTGCATGGAGGAAATTTACGAACAGCTCCCTGGGGTGACCGATGTGGTCTCTGGCTACACCGGCGGTGACGAAAAGAACCCGACCTACGAGCAAGTGAGCGCAGGGAAAACTGGCCACGCCGAGGCGATCCAGATCACCTACGACGATGAGAAGACCGATTTGAAAACTTTGTTAGGCTACTTTTGGAGCAGCCATGATGCCACCAATACTCGCGGTGTGGCTCCCGATTTTGGCAAGCACTACCGGTCCGAGCTCTACTACACGGATGCCGCCGAACAGTGGACCATGGAGCAGTCGAAGATCGAGCATGAGAAGCAACTCGGTAAAAAGGTGGCTACCAAGATCGTGCCTATCAAGAAATTCTGGAAGGCGGAGGAGTATCACCAGGACTATGCGAAGAAAAACCCGAACGATCCCTACATCAGACACGTTTCGATGCCCCGCGCCAATAAAGCGCTGGGAAAGTAGGCGGTGGCTGGTCGGATCGTGATCTCTGGTTGGCCGTGGCCGGTCTCGCTGCCGTTGCGGCGCTGGCCTTGGCGGCAAAACGTCACTTCGCCCCGAGCTGATAGCTTTTCGGAGATTGGCCGGTCTCACGTTTGAAGGCGGTGGAGAAATAGTGCACCGATGAAAATCCGCACCGGCCCGCCACCGTGGTCACACTGACATCGCGCTGACTGAGCTGTCGCTTCGCTTCCTCGATGCGCAAGCGGGTCAATTCCTGATGGATGCCGAGGTTGAAAGTCTCGCGGAAGCGGTTCTCCGCCGTCCTGCGTGAGGTGCCGGCGACGGCTACGATATCGTCCACTCCGATCGGCCGTCTAAAATTCTGTCGCATGAAGGACAGCGCCTTGCCCACCACCTGATCCTCGATGCGAAGGTGGCCGGTGCTGGCCCGCTGGGTGATCCCCTTGGCCGGAATGATGAGCTGTTTCTGCGTCAGTGTTTCCCCGTTGAGGAGTTGATGCAGCATCTCTGCAGCTACAAACCCTCGGTGCCACTCGTTGAGTTCGACGGTGGTCAGGGGCACGGTGGCGAGGCTGGGGGTGGACTGCACATCCTTATCAATCACCACCATCGAGACATCCTCCGGAATGCGGTAGCCGGCGTCGATCAAGACCGGCTGGGTGCTGTAAAATACCGAGGCATGGGGCTGACAGAAGCCCAAGGGCCGCGGGAGTGAGTTGACTTCACGAAGCAGAAGCTGCTGCATTTTTTTCAGACTCGGCATCTTGATTCGACGCTGGTGGTGAGGGATCTCATGGCTGCGCGCAAATTCCGTGACTCCTTGAGCGAACTGGGTGTCGATTTCGCGTGGAGTTAGAGTGACTGTAAACAAGCTGGCCGCACCGGCATCCACTAGCTCCCGGGCCGCCATCATACCGCATTGAACATAATCGGGCAGGACCGAGCACTCGTCTGCTTTTTCCGCAGTGAGTGAGATCTTGGGGATGTTCCATTGTTGAATCCGCTGATGCAGCTCCGGATTATCGACCACGCCGTATATCACCCCGTCCCACCCAGGCTCTTTGGGTGTCCAATCTCCGCGCACCGACCATCGGGCGTCCAGGCGCAGATCATACTGCTCCAAGAAGGCATGCACCCCTTCCAAAATACGGGGATTAAAGAAATCAAGCACCAGGCCGATGGTTGGGGCTTGATGGAGTTGGGATGTGGTGCTGCCTTTCACTTTGCGCAATATCATAAAAAATTCACGCAAGATCGCAACGACATAAAGGCGGGGAAATGTAGGATGAAATATGTTCACTCAACCTAATGCAAATCACTATGAAATATCAAATGATCTTATTGGCCGCCCTCATCGCCGCATCCAACACTCACGCCACTGTCGTTGCTAAATTCGATAGCTTCACTCACACGAGCAACAACCCCGTGCTAGCTTCAGATAGTTCGGCCCAGTCTTCTTGGACAACGACGAACCTGACCGATCATGCCACCGGAACCGGAGCCTTAAGTGCCGGTAATCAGGAAAGTGCCAACCGGAAGACCAACGACTTCGGTGTCACCAATGCTATTCAATTCAGTAGTTTACGCGAACTGGATTCTGGTCCGACTATTACTCCTGTGGGTAATTCCTCCTGGGTGACCTTCAGCGTCTCTGCGACAGGATCGGATTTATTCAATTTCGTAGGCCAATCGGCCACCGCAGATACCTTTGCTGAAGGCACAGGCTTGGGTGGCACGGTCTCGGCCGACTGGTCGATGTATTACAGCCTGAATGGAGGCAGTTCGTGGACCCTGCTCAGCAGCGAAACGGGAGCCAGCATTTCCGGCAGCGGCGGAGAGTCGGCAGCCACGGGTGTGAGTTGGGATTTGTCTGGTATCGGATCGGTCGCCTCTGTCGATTTTTTGATCGATCCTCTCTCAACGGGGAGCACCAATGGCAATGTCAGTCAGCGCGGCGTCGGTATTGGCAATATTGTGGTGAATGCGGATCTGGCTGCTGTGCCAGAGCCTTCGTCCAGTGCTTTACTCGGCCTGAGTGCCGTCGCAATGATGCTGCGCCGCAGGAGGTAAGTTGCTCGGAAATTGATCCTTATATCACCCCTTGGAACCCGCTGCTGGCAGCGGGTTCTTTTTTTGTTTCAAGTGCAGCTCTGATTAACATTTGACTTAGCTTGTTTACAAAGGGGGAAATTTTAGCTATGTTGATAACTTCTGCCGACCCCCGTTTGTCGTTCAGTCCCATCATGTGTTATGAAATACGGAATCATCTCAGACATTCACGCTAATCTTGAGGCTCTCACCAGTGTCATCAAAGACGCAAACGAGCAAGGCGTGAAACGCTTCATCTGCCTGGGCGACATTGTAGGATACAATGCCAATCCTGCAGCTTGTGTGGATATCATCCGCGGGCTCAACTGCGCCGTGGTTAAGGGAAACCACGATGCCTACGCGTCCGGCGACGAGATCCCGGAAGGCGTGAACGGCAGGGCCAGAGCGTCACTTGAGTGGACCCGCGACAACTTGCGTCCGGCTCAGGTTGAGTGGTTGAAAAATCTACCGATGAGCCGTCGGGTGGGAACCATGGAGATCGTGCACGCCAGCTTGTATGAGCCTGAAAACTGGCACTACGTGGTCAATGGCATCGAGGCAATTCTCCACTTCCATTTTCAAAAAACCCGTGTGTGTTTCTTCGGGCATATCCATCAGCAGATTTATTTTTCTACTGAGGCAAGACGGACCAATCGAGATTTCGAGAAAATTGAACTGACCGGAGAGCATCAGTTTTTTGTCAACGTGGGTTCGGTGGGCCAGCCGCGTAGCGATGATAAACGGGCTGAATATGTTATTTTAGACACCGTGGAAGAGTGCGTGGAATCACGCAAAGTGGAATATGATATCGAGAGCGCCTGTGAGAAAATTCGTCAAGCAGGCCTGCCAGAACACAATGCCCTCCGCTTGCAGATCCCAGATGATGAAATTAAGCAGGCTATGCTTGACCAGCTGGAAGAGCCTGAACTTGCGAGTTAATCTTTACCTTATTAATAGACCGATATGAATGCAGACCAAACCATTGCCCCGGTTGAGACCTCGGCACTCGTAAACTTGGCAAATGAGTATGAAGTGCCCGAGGGCATTTATGCCGGATTTGTCGGTGAGAATGCCAGCTACTTTGCCCAAGCTTTTGCCCCTTTAAACGAGGTGTTTGGCAATGATGGCCAGATGAGAATCGTTAGCGACGAAGAAGACTACACCGTGGTAGCCGCGGTGCGCCATGCAGAAGGCGGCGATGCGTCCGAAGCAGGGGCGATGGATGTCGACTGTGCCATTCTCGAGTCCCATCAAGATAGTTTGCGCGATTGTCTCACGGCTCTCAACGACATCGAGGACCTGACTTAAATAAACCCAGCACTATGAGCGATACCAACACACACACAGCAGTCGCACCAGCTCCTAAGCCGATGCAGCCACCGATCAGTCTGAAGGAACTCACTCCCGACGAGCCTGCTGCCGAAGAGCCTGCCGCTGCCGCAGAGCCAGATCAGAAGCATCTTAAAATCCGTGAGCACCTCCAGCCACTTTACGATCGCTCGGAACTTCTCGGCTTTGCCGTCTGTGATGACGAAGGGGAAGTGCTTTATAATGAGACCTTCCTCAGCCATGAGGCCGCCTCGAAGACCGCCAAGCTTTTCCTGTCGAACTGCCAGCAAATGCACGAGTCAGGGCGTAATGTCTACCGGATGACGGTGGAAATGGATGATGTCATCGTCATTTACCACTGCCTCAACGAAGGGCAGGGCTTGTTCATTCTAGCCAGTGATTGCGAGTTGGATGCCGCCGCCCAACGCATCGCTAAGCTGGCTGAGTAGAGACCTCAATTTTCTGAACCCCCCCAGCCTATGGGCGGGGAAACATCACTCGATGAATCGTTCGGGAGCCTCTGCTGCACCCGAGCTCAAGCTGTCTGCCGGAGTAAACTCTCGCAGCCTCAAGGATTTCGTGATTGCAATTTGTGAAAAATCGAAGAGTCTCCGCGCGCCTGATCGACAGAATGTTCGCCGTGCACACAGCCCAACAAGATACTCATGACCAATAACATCCGCAATATCGCCATCATCGCTCACGTTGACCATGGCAAGACCACTCTCGTTGACGAGCTGCTCAAGGCCGGCGGCGCATACGGCGAACACCAACAGGCTGGCGAGCGCGCCATGGACTCCATGGACTTGGAACGTGAAAAAGGCATCACCATTAAGGCGAAGAATACTTCCGTCAAATGGAACGACTACACCGTCAACATCGTCGATACCCCAGGCCACGCCGACTTCGGTGGCGAGGTGGAGCGGGTGATGAAGATGGTGGACGGCGTGCTCCTTCTCGTGGACGCCCATGATGGCCCCCAGGCACAGACTCGCTTCGTGCTGAGAAAAGCCCTGCAGCAAGGGCTGACCCCCATCGTTGTGGTGAACAAGATCGACCGTGACCACTCAGATCCTGAAGGCGTGCACGATCGCGTGCTCGAGCTCTTCCTCGAACTCGAAGCCAGCGAAGAGCAGTTCGAAGCTCCCTTCGTCTACGGATCCGCCAAGAATGGCTTCTTTGTAAAATCTCTCGATGACGAGCAAAAGGACGTCACGCCACTGCTGGAAACTATCATCGAACACGTTCAAGCACCTGACTCGGATCCTGACGCTGCTTTCAAAATGTTGGCATCGAACATCGATTGGGATGATTATGTCGGTCGTGTTGCCATGGGCAAAGTTCAGTCTGGTTCAGTGAAAAAAGGCGATAGCATTTTCCGGATCTGCAAGGACGGAAGCAAGGTGCGCGGCAAGGTGACTAAAGTTTTCGAATACAGTTCACTTTCTAATCAAGAGTCTGCTGAAGGTGTGGCTGGGAACATTGTGGGGGTTGCAGGTTTTGAAGATATTGACATTGGTGACACCCTGTCTGCGGACGCCGAAGTCGAAGCGCTGCCATTCGTCGCTATTGATCCTCCCACCGTGAAAATGCAGTTCTCCATCAACGACGGCCCTTACGGTGGTCGCGAAGGAAAACACGTTACCTCCCGTGCGATCAAAGACCGTCTCGACCGCGAGCTGAAGACCAACGTCTCCATCGAGGTGGAAGACACCGACAAGGCCGGCGTGTTCGAAGTCGCCGCTCGTGGCGCCATGCAGATCTCTGTGCTGGTGGAAACCATGCGCCGTGAAGGTTATGAAGTGCTCGTCTCCCGTCCAATGGTGATCACCCGTAAGTCCGAAAGTGGCGAGCTCGAAGAGCCATTCGAGTCGCTCTTCGTTGAAGTGCCTGAGGAATACACCGGTGGTGTGATGAAGTCGCTGGCCAACCGCCGCGCACGCATCGAGGACATGGGCACCAACGCCCACGGAGCCACCATCGAGGCCACCATTTCCACTCGTGGACTGATCGGGTTTGAGTTCGAACTTCTCAACCTTACCAGTGGTCACGGTGTGATGTCTCACCTGTTCAAGGAATACGCTCCACACTGTGGCGAGATCACCACTCGTAACACCGGCACTCTGGTCAGCATGAGCACCGGCACTGCGATGGCATACTCGCTGCTGCCTCTGGAAGAACGTGGTAAACTCTTTGTCGCTCCTGGTGACGAAGTTTACGAAGGTCAGATCATCGGTGAAAACCCACGGAAGGACGACCTTCCGGTGAACCCAGTGAAAGCCAAGAGCTTGACCAACCACCGTTCCGCCACCAAGGGCATCACCGTGGGCCTCGCGCCTCCAATCAAGATGTCCCTTGAGCGCGCCATCGAATACATTGAGGCCGACGAGCTGCTGGAAGCAACCCCAAGTCACCTCCGTCTGCGCAAGCGCATCCTCGATCCGCACGAACGCAAACGCGCCGAAAAAGCCCGCAAGGCAGAAGCCGGCTTGTAGGGCTTTCGTCCAACTTTTCCAAGCAAACGGGGAGACTTCGGTCTCCCCGTTTTTTTGTGCAGTGAGGCTCTCGATAGGCAGCGAGCTGATGCTGTGTTGGGTTTCCGGTCTCAACTTGAGTCCAAGCTCGAGCCCTCATACGCAGCCATGCTGGATCTCGGTGGGATAGCACTGGTCCAGCGCCGTAGGAGGTAGCCCCCCACCGTTTCGATGGCCGGGAGGTGACGGTCTTTCCAGTTCATTGGCATCGATAACTAAAATTGACCATGTTGAATGAAATTTTGTCTTCAATGAAGACGGCATAGTTGGGCTAGCTTGCGTAGGACTTAATCATTATTGAGAAACCCATCATGAACACACACACTACGACACTTCTACTAGGCGGTCTTCTGGTTTTGCCTGCTCAGGCGCTGACTATTTTTACCGGAATTGGCGATTTTAATACAGCTGGTAACTGGGACAACGGACTGCCCGACGCAAGCAATGGCCTTGGGGAAATTGCAGCCGGTGCTACAGCTACAATGTCGGCAGATTATATCATGCTCAACAATAGCCCCTCGGTTACTGATATCGTTGTCAAAGGGACTCTGAACACCGGTGCTAACGAGCTTCAGCTTCGTTCAGGCACCGTGAGCTCAAATCCAGATATTTTTGTCGATGGCGGCACGATCAATGTCAATTTAGGTGGGACTATCGATGTGGCGGGTGCTTCAGCTGATGTGTTTATTACCAATGGCGGAACGCTTTCATTTGAAGACGGTTCAACGGCTCAAATTTCTAAGGCTCTTGAGGTGATTAGCGGTTCACTCAATCTGAGCTCAGGAACGTCATGGTCAGGAAACTTGGGGGATGAATTGGTCATTGGGGACGCTGGTATTCTGTCATTCTCATTTGATAGCTCACTGAACCACTTAACGATCCCTGGGAGCTCACTAGCCTTGGAACTTGGCGATACCTCGACCTTGGCGCTCAATTTTGCAGCTGCACCTACAATGGGAGATAGCTATACACTGGTTAATAACGTCAGTGGGTTTGGCGGTGCTGCGGGTGTCTTCGGCAATGTCAATGCGAGTGGTCTTGGAGCAGGGCAGTCGCTCGAGGTGGTCTATAATACAACCGATGGTCTCCTGCAGGTGCAAGTTGTGCCAGAGCCATCTTCCACGGCATTGTTAGGGCTTGGTGGTATCGCCCTGCTTCTGCGACGTCGGCGATAATTTTTTTTATGTGTGTTCGGAACGCGGGGAGACTTCGGTCTCCTCGTGTTTTGTTTCATTGTGTATGCTGGGCCTCTACTAGTGGCTACGCTGTAACTATACCCTAAAGATGCCACCTATGTGGATCGCCCTCCCAGAGCCGGCAGCTTCAGCCATTCTTGATCTGGGCTTTTTGGCCCTGCTACTGTTCTGCCGTAAACAGGGGATCAGAGCATAAAACCAAGCAAACGGGAGGGATGGAGTCCTCCCGTTTTTCTGTTCCTGCCTTCTTGACGGACGAGGATCTCTCTCCATGCTATACCTGTGGAAGATACCAAACATGTGCTCATCATCGGTGGCGGATTTGCAGGATTATCCTGTGCTAAAAAATTGGCCAACCGGCCTGGCGTCCGGGTGACTTTGATCGATAAGGAAAACCATCACCTGTTCCAGCCACTGCTCTATCAGGTGGCCACCGCCGCACTCTCCGCACCAGACATCGCCAGATCACTGCGCCAGCTCATGAGTCGCGCCGCCAATGTGACCGTGCTGATGGATACCATCACCGGTATCGATACGGAAAAGTCGCAGGTGAGCTCACCGATCAGAACCTACGACTACGATTATCTGGTGGTGGCAGCCGGCGCGCAGACGTCTTATTTTGGTAAAGATGAATGGGCGGCACACACGCTGGGCTTGAAATCGTTAGATGATGCTTTCAAGGTGCGGCGCTGTGTCTTTGGTGCCTTGGAACGTGCCGAACTCACTGATGATCCGGAGGAGCGTAAACGCCTGATGACCATCGCCATTGTAGGCGGTGGCCCGACCGGGGTGGAGCTCGCTGGCGCCTATTCCGATCTCGCCAGACGTGCGCTCAAAACGAATTTCCGCCGACTCGATATCAATAGCCTGCGAGTCATTTTGATCCAGAGCGGTGATCGCATCCTCAAACCCTTCGACCCCGACCAATCGAAATACACCCAAGAGCGTCTCGAGCATTTGGGCGTGGAGATTGTCCTGGGTCACCGCGTCACCGGGGTGGAGCGGCATACCCTGACCTTTGATGAGCGCGAGCCGATTCACGCAGAGACCTTGATCTGGGCCGCGGGAGTGGGCGCGAGTCCCTTGACCCGGATGTTAGGTGTGGATACCGATCGTGGTGGCCGCGTGAAAACCAATCCGGATCTTACGGCCCCGGGGATGTCCAATGTCTATCTGGCAGGGGATGTCACGGCTCACACCGATGCCAAAGGACAACAGGTCCCCGGCCTGGCTCCTGCAGCCACACAGATGGGCGAGTACATTGGCGATCGCATTGTCGATCTCACCAGCGCACCCGGCGAGCATCCCTCAGCTCCTTTCATTTTCAAAGACAAGGGAATCATGGCCATCATTGGGAAAAATGCGGCGGTGGTGAAGATGGGCAGCATGAAACTGCGCGGCTATCTGGCCTGGATGACTTGGCTGTTTATTCACCTGCTCTTTCTTATCGGCTTCCGCAGCAAGCTCTCCGTCCTGCTACAATGGGCCTGGGCCTATGTAAAAGATAAACCCGGTGCCAGGGTGTTCACTGCAAAACAATGACCTGGTTCGAAGAACTCACTGGATTTGCAGAGACGGAATCGGATGCCGTTAGGGCCAATTTGGAGTGCTCCGGCGCCGAGATCCGATCGCGTGTCAATGGGGGCCGCTGGACCTGCGGCACGCTGGAACTCGCTTCTTTGGCAGACCTTCGGCAGCGTGCCTGCAAATGGGTCGATGGCTCAGCTCCCCGGGTGCGTCAGCTCGTGGCCAATGTTCAGAACCTGCACGCGGACCCTCAGAATGCTGGGGCCCTGTTCCAAGTGGCCTCTCAATTCAACCTCTTGGAGATGATCTCGTCCCAGGTCACACCGGAGCAGGGAGTGGGGATCTATGGACAGGATTTTACTCAGGGCCCAGCCTGCGCGATCGCGGCAGGAGCGGGAACAATCTACCGTCATTATTTCGCCGATATCCATGGTCAGATCGGCCAGACTGCGACCCGGCAGTTGGATGCCTTGGCTGGCTTGGGTGCAGCACTTGGCAATGTATCTGATCGACTCTGGACGATGCAAAATGGTTACGCACTGGCCAGCGCCAGTGGTCTGGTGGAAATTTCCACCGTGCTCGATCGCGCCACTTCGGCCGAGCGGGAGACGCTCAAGGGGCATCTTCAGGTGGGCTTTCAGCGAAGCACGCAGGTCACTATCCGATCATGCTCGCATCTCGTCAGCCAAGTCTATGCGTCCGCCTTACCGGTCGCTTATTCCAGCCATGCTCCAGCTGCTTGGTCGGGTTTTGCCAGGCTGGTGCTGGAGGCGGCTTATGAAGCGACTCTCTGTGCGGCGCAAATCAATGCGGCGGAAACGGGCAATCGCAGCGTCTATTTGACTTTGTTAGGCGGTGGGGCTTTTGGCAACTCGGAGGCTTGGATCATCGATGCCATCGATCGCGCCCTGCGCTCCAAGTTCAGCGCGGGGCTCGATATCCAGCTCGTCAGCTACGGCAGTGCCAATCCGGCATTGGACGTGCTCACCATGGCATCTTAGCGGCGAATGCTTGGTTTCCGTTAGCGTAGCGCCTTACGACGGAGCACTTCCTTGACGGCCGCGTAGCAATCGATCAGTCCGTGGCCTGTTTCATAATCCAGTCCCTCGGGGCCCACGTCGCGGGCGGTGCTGGTGATGATTTCTTGCAAATCCCAGGGCAGTAAGTCCGGATCGGCGGAGAGCATCAGTGAGATCGCTCCGCAGAACATCGGTCCGGCGTAGGAGTTGCCATTGAGGAGGGCTGGCACCGTTTCGCCATTGGGGAAGAGGCAGGGCACTTGGTAGTTGAATGCGCAGACTTCCGGCTTCTGCACCACGCCGTCCTGATAGTGTTCGGTATTCCAAGTCACCGGGCCAACACATGAGAAGGAGGTTTTACTGAGGTCCTTGTGAACCCCGGCGGCAGCAAAAACGGCAGCGGGAATACTCTGGGGAATGTTCATCAGGAAAGGGTGGGGGTCGTCTAACTTTCGGTTGCCGGCACCGGAGACGAAATAAACGCCGCAGAACGAGCCATGCTCCATGACCTTGCGCCAGTGCGATTGATACTCGCCGAAGTTCCGCCGCGAAAAGCTCATGCTGTAGGTGTCCGCCCCTTGTTCGATCGCCCATTCCACAGAGCGTTCGATGCCTCCGAGGTTGATCACGCCCGCCCAGCGGCTGAGGGGTGCCACGCCATACTGCGGCGCCCTGCTCAGCGCCGCCGCACCACTGACGATGGTAGCACAACTGGTGCCATGCAGGATGGTTCGGTTCTTCGGGTTGCCGTGAAACGGTCGGGTGTAGAGCACGGTGGATTGACGATCGAAATTGTAACCGTGGACATCATCGATGTAGCCATTGCCGTCGTCATCGATGCTATTGTTGGGTGTTTCGCGCGGGTTGCGGTAGACCGTTCTGTTGAGATGATCGGAGAAGATGAAGTTCTTATCGTGGATGACGTTCAGCGTGCCCTGGCCGGCGGCACCAAACTCCTTCCAGACGCGATCGGCCTGTAGCTGGGTGACATACCACGGGATCTGCTGGTAGGAAGGTTCCGTGGGCGCCTCGATCACCGGCACCACTGGCTGCTCGGGGGCTTGCGGTTCGGAAACCTTACGCGGCACACGCAGGAAGATTTTGCGCACCCCGGGCACGCTTTTGAGTTGGGCGATGTCTTTGTGCCGGATGTTGCAGGTGAATCCGTTGACGATCCAGTGGGGATCGAGCTCGCTGATGACCTCGGCCTTGAGCAGGCTTTGCAAGCTATCGTCAGCGGCGGCGAGCGAGCGTTGGTTTTCAGATTTCAGTGCCTGGATGACTTGTTTCCTGAGGCTGCGGCGGGCTGCTCCTGAGAATTCTTTGGCGCGGCGCTGGTAGCCTTGTCCGTCGCCTAACAATTGCTTATCAAACCAGATGGTGGCGCGCAGGGGGCTGCCGTCGTGTTGATACTCCACTGGCAGTGGCGACACCCAGACGCCGTCGCCCGGCAGAGACTCCATCCGCACCGAGCCGGTGGGTTCTTCTTTGATCAATGGACCCTTCATCGCCTGGGCGCGTGCTTGGCGGATCTGATTCGGGGCGAGCCGGATTTTCACATGCCCTTTCATCAGGTTGTCTTTCATGCCCTCGTCGCGGTGGGTCAGAGTGAGGTTGTGTCCCAGCTCGTGGGCGATGGTGGCGGAGAGCGCTCCGGCAGCGGGGAAATTGGCGATGGATAAGGTCGGTTTGGCATCTCCGGCGATGAGCAGGGGACGCGGTTTCGGGTAGCCGGCTTTGTGCGGACGCTTGTCGGAATGGACCCCCACGATGGCAAAAGTGCCCGGCAGATGCGCGGTGCCTTGCAGCGTCTGCCCAACATAGGGGAAGAGGTAAAGGTGATACATCTTGGCCGCTGCGTCATTGAATGTGCCATCGGCGCCAATCGATTCGTTCTGTGCCGGATCGGCCAGTGCCGGGAAAATGCGGGTCATGTAGGGGCCGGGGACCTTGCGCTGTCGGCCAGCCGCCGCCTGTGCCAGTTGTTGGAGCCGCTCGGGGCTCAGTTTTCCACCGCCGGCTTTCTCTGCGACGATGCCGCCGCCACCCTTTGCGGGGTCGACGACCCATTGGATCCCGGCTGGTTCCCAGATCTCGTTCACCTGCTGCATGATCGGAGCAGTGCTTTCGACCGTCAGTGGCATTCCCATGACCGTTCGGTGCGGTTTGCCGTCAGGGCCGGGAATTTCTCTCACCATCTCCACCCCGGTGATCAGGTGGACTCTGATGGGAAGTTTCAGGGTGGGCTCCCCGGCCATGGTGTGGGAGGCGGAGCCGAGGGTGAGAAGGAGCAGGGCGAGTGCAGTCAATTTTGCCATCATGGAGTAGGCAAGCTATGGGAATGCGGGCGCTTCGACAAATCAATAGATCGGAAAAGTGCCGAGCTGCCGAGCTTGGCCCACTCGCAGGGCAAGGGCCAAGGCACCTCTATTCAGCCGCTTTCTTGACCGTATCGAACTCCGGGTTGACACATTGCTGGCCCCAGCGCTGATAGACGGCACGCAGGCCGGCGAGGGATTCCGGCTGCTCACCACGATCGTTGCTGTCTTGGATCCACTGCTCTAGGACCTGGCGATGTTCTTTCAGTTCGGCAGCGAAGGCAGGGTCCTCGGCGAGGTTATGGATTTGCTCCGGATCCTTGGTCAAATCGTAAAGTTCTTCCGCCGGGCGTTTGCCGAAAAATGCCCACTCGGGGATCTTGCCGAGCTGGCCACTGGCGTGCAGCTCACGCAGGCGTTTGGTCGGGGCTTGCTTGTCGCGATACTGCGGTTGCAGGAGGATGCGGTCGGTCATGAAATTCCGGATATAGCGGAACTTCTCACTGCGCACGGTGCGGATGCGGTCGATGGCGTAGTCGCAGCGATCGCGGGCGGAGATGATGTAGCGGCGCGGCTGATAGTCGTCGGCCAACAGGTTCTGGCCATGCAAGTAGCCCGGCAGCTCGATGCCTGCCATAGCCAGGCTGGTGGCCGAGATGTCCAGCGCGCTAATCAGTTCGCTGCGCACCGACTTTTCAGGAACCCCCGGGCCGGTGATGATCAGTGGCACGTGCACGCCTCCTTCGTAACAGAATTGCTTGTGACGCAGCGAGTGGTTGTTGCCGTGATCGGAGAAGAAAAAGACAACGGTGTTTTCTAACAGCCCATCCTTTTTCAGTCGGGCCATGATCTTGCCCACCTCGCGATCGGTGACTCGCACAGTATCGTAGTGGTGCGCCCACTCCTTGCGGAACAGGTCCTCGTTGGGGAAGTAGGCGGGCAGCTGCATGCGGTCGGGATCGACCTTATTGCTCAGCGATTGGGTGCGTGCTTTGCCCCCTGCCAGCTGGATTTGACCAAACCATGGCTGCCCTTTCGGCACCTGAGACCAGTGGCCTTTTCCCTTTTTGCCGTAGAACCCCTTTTGCTTTTTAGGATTGCCGAGGGAGTAGAGCTGGTCGCGCTGGTAGGAGAAATTGTAGTCGTCCTTGCCGTTGTTAAAGGTGGCGTAGCCATGGGCACGGAACAATTCCGGCAAGGTCTGGATTCCCTCGGGAAGCTGAATCCGGGATTCGGCCGTCCGCGATGATCGATGGTGGTGGGTGCCGGTGGTTGTTTGGTAAACACCGGTGATCAGCGCGGAGCGACAGGCCGAGCAGACGGGGGCGGGGACAAAACACCGACTAAACCTCAGCCCCTGCTGGCTCATCTGATCGAGTGCCGGCGTCTGCCCTTCGTTCACTGGATGACCGTATGAGGCGAGCCAGGGTGAGAGGTCCTCGACGTAAATCCAGAGGATGTTCGGCTTCTCTCCCGCACGCGCGGTCAGGGGGAGCAGGCAGGCGGCGATGAGGAGTAGGGTGCGTTTCACAGGGGGGAGTTTATTTCTTGGACTTTCTCGATGGGGAGCCTGGCCCCCAGAGCGGATCTTGAAGCTGGCTTTCCCACTGTTTCATATCGGACAACAGGGATTTCACCAGTTCCGGATTTTGAGCAGCCACGTTCTTACTTTCTCCGAGATCGTTCTCCAAGTCATAAAGCTCCGGAGTCGCGCCTTCGATGCCGCGGTTGTGGATGAGCTTCCATTTCCCACGACGAAGCGAGATGCTACCCTCAGGGCCGTGCTGGCGCCAGTGCAGGGTGCGTTCAGGCAGCGAGGCGGCTTTTCCTGTCATCAGAGGAAGCATGCTACGACCATCCAAGTTCCACGAGTCGGCCACCGGATGATCTGTCAAATCGACCACAGTGGGGAGGATGTCGAGCGAGATAATGGGGTCGTTGACCACGGTGCCTGCCTTGATTTTTCCCGGCCAACGCATCGCCCACGGTACGCGCACGCCACCTTCCCAGAGGCTGCCTTTTTTCCCTTTCAGCCGGCCGTTGTTCGCGCCCGTGGCGGTTTGGCCTCCGTTATCGTTGGTGAAAATGACCAGGGTGTTGTCCTCGATGCCGCTGTCCTTGATAGTTTTGAGAATTTTGCCGACGTTGTCATCCAGCGAGACCATCAGTCCGGCGTAGTTGCGGCGCATGTTTTTCTTGATGTGCTTGATGCGATCGAGGTCCTTCTTGTTGGGCTGATTGGGTGAGTGTGGGGCGGTGAAGGAAACGAAGAGGTAGAACGGCTCGCCTTTGTTCTCTTGGATAAACTGGCAGGCCGCGTCACCGAAGCGGTCGGTGATGTAACCCTCCTCGGGAGTGGGTTTTTTATTATCAAGGATCACCCGGTGGGGAGATGGTTTCTTGTAGGGATGGTATCCACGTGAACCTTGAAGTAGGCCGTAAAACCAATCGTAGCCTCGTTCGTTCGGGTGGTATTCCGCCGGATAGCCAAGGTGCCATTTGCCGATCAGGGCGGTCTTGTAGCCGAGCTTTTGCAAGCGTTTCACGCCGAAGGTTTCATCGAGATCGACGCCATTTTTGTGGCCCGGTGGCAGGTTGTTATCGAAACCAAACCGTTCTTGATAGCGCCCAGTCATCAGACCCGCGCGCGATGGTGAGCAAACACAGCCGGACATGTAAGCATTGGATAGTCGGACGCCATCGCGGGCAATGGTATCGATGTTGGGGGTCAGCTGTTTCATCTCCTCGGCACAATCCGGCTGGAAACCGAAATCGGCGTATCCTGCATCGTCTGAGAAAAGGATGACGATGTTAGGCGGCGTAGGAGCGGCGTGACTAAGGCTGGGGAGCCACGTGAGGCCAAGTAGGGAGATGGCGAGGAAGGTAGGTTTCATTGCAAGTGTTGAGTGATGGATGAGTTCGTGAGAGCGAACAAAAACGGATTTGGTCCGGCTGATATATACTCACAGGCTGAGAAACATTTGATCGTCAAATTTCCTTTTTAGGTCAGTATATTGGTCATTCCCCTCATGGCCGACAAACCTTGCTACAATATTGCTGTCATTTTTCCGGACTGGTATTCGTTTCTCTTGAATCTGATGGACCGTCTTTTGGAAATCAGGGGCATTCGTGAACATTGTCACTTCAGGAACTTCATCCACACCGATTTCAACGAGCCGGTGGAATTCCCCCAAGGGTATCAGCCGGATGCGATTTTGTGTTCCTTCGACAACGACCAGTTCGATGCTCCTTGGCTGAAGGAACTGGCGCTGCCGGTGGTGAATATCTTTGCCTGCCTCCGTAGTGACCATGCTCAGGTCCTGGTGCGTCAAGAATCGACAGCCACATTGATCTGCGAGCATTTTTCAGCACTGGGATATGAAGAAATTGGGATGTTGGATACCGAGCATCCGCTGGATTATCACCCCGTGCAAGATTGCCTGCGGGCCGAGTGCGAACGTCGGCATATTCCTTTTTGGTCGATGACGCTTCCTGAGGGGATTCGCGCGGGGAGCTTTCAAGAATTTGAGCGCGAGGTGCCGGAGCTCAGAGAGAAATTACTCGGTCTTGAGAAGCGCACGGGAGTGTATACCTCTCATGACATGCGCGGCAGGCTCTTTGCCGATTTTTGCACCGCTTACGATGTCCGCGTGCCTGAACAGGTGGGCATCTTGGGTCGCTTTGACTCGATCAATGCACGACTTTGCACGCCGGAGCTATCCAGCATTGTGATGCCCACTCAGGAAATTGCGGAGAAAGCGATTCAGTTGTTAGTTCGTCTGGTCGAAGGTAGCCACGAAGGAAGTTCGCGGGTGGAAGTGGATGCCAGTGAGATCCGCGTGCGGGAGTCGACCGTCGGAGAGAGCAACCCTGACATGGTAGTGCTCAAGGCGCGTGCGATGATCAGGGACAATGCCTGCCGTGGTCTAACCGTTGATGAATTAACGCAGTCATTGCCGCTGGCCAGAAGCACGTTTGAAAAAAGATACCGCGCACTGCTGGGCTCATCTCCGGCTCAGGACATTCGTCAACTGCGGGCCGAGAAAGCAAGGCGCTTGCTGTTAACCACCAGTCGCACCCTTGAGCAGATTGCCAGTGCCGTCGGTTTTAACGATGCACGTCCATTTGTCGTGTTCTTCAAGCGCGAAGCCGGAATGACTCCTGGCGAGTTCCGCAAGAAGTATGAGAGCTAGTTCCAGCCTACGGCCTCGATTGCGCCGACGGATGGTTTGAAAAAGAACCCGACAGCCAATCTCAACCGACTGGATCAGGTCCAGTGCCGGTTGAGATCAGTGAATCGAATGCATGTGCCGTTAGGAAAGGCGTGATGCTAACAGCTCGCGCTGATAGACCAATTCCTTGGGCAGGTGATCGTAGAGTTTCAAGAACAGCTCACCTTGGGAGAGCAGTTCTTCTTTCCACTCGTCCTTGTCGTAGGCCATGGCCTTATCGAAGTCTTCCTCGGAGAAGTTCTCGATGCCATCGACATCGAAGTCCTCGAAGTGTGGGGTCCAGCCGATTTGGGTTTCGTGGCCGGGGATGCGGCCTTGGCAGCGCTTGGTGATCCATTCCAGAACCCGCATGTTATCGCCGAAGCCAGGCCAGAGGAACTTGCCATTTTCGTCGAGACGGAACCAGTTGACGTGGAAAATACGCGGCACGTGTTTGATCTTGTTGCGCATCGACAGCCAGTGGCCGAAGTATTCGCCCATGTTGTAACCGGTGAAGGGCAGCATGGCGAAGGGGTCGCGCCGGACACCGGCTTTGAGCCCGATGGCGGCAGCGGTGACTTCCGAGCCCATGGTAGCACCGATGTAAACACCGTGCGACCAGTTGAAGGCTTGGTAAACCAGCGGCATGGTCGAGGGGCGACGACCTCCGAAGACGATGGCGGAAATGGGCACCCCGTCCGGGTTTTGCCAATCTGGGTCGATGGTGGGGCACTGGTGGGCGGGAGCGGTGAAGCGGGCGTTCGGGTGCGCTGCCGGGGTCTCTGATTCCGGTGTCCAGTCGTTACCTTTCCAGTCGATCAGATGAGACGGGGCTTCCTTGGTGAGGCCTTCCCACCAGACATCGCCGTCGTCGGTCAGGGCGACGTTGGTGAAGATGACGTTTTCCTTCATCGAGTCCATCGCGATGGGATTCGTATCGTATGAAGTGCCGGGAGCCACGCCGAAGTAGCCGTTTTCCGGGTTGATGGCGTGCAGGGTGCCGTCCTCGTGTGGCCAGAGCCAGGCGATATCATCACCGACGATGGTGGTCTTCCAGCCGGCATCGGCGTATTTCTTCGGTGGCACCAGCATGGCGAGGTTGGTCTTGCCACAGGCCGATGGGAACGCGGCGGAGAGGTAAGTTTTTTCGCCCTCCGGTGACTCCAGCCCGAGGATCAGCATGTGCTCGGCCATCCAGTTGTGCTCGCGGGCGATGTTCGAGGCGATGCGCAGGGCGAGGCATTTTTTCCCTAACAAGGCATTGCCACCGTAGCCTGATCCATAGGACCAGACTTCGCGGGTTTCGGGGAAATGGCAGATGTATTTATCGTCATTGCATGGCCATGGGATGTCTTCCACACCTTCGGTGAGTGGCATGCCCACACTGTGAGCGCAGGGGATGAAGAGGCTGTGGCCATCGCGCTTCTTCGGCGCGGCGCCGCTCTTTTCGTCTTCCAGACGTTTCAGCACATCGGCTCCCATGTTGGCCATGATCTTCATGTTGACCACGACGTAGGCGGAATCGGTGACCTGCACGCCGATCTTGGCGAGTGGGGAATCGATGGGGCCCATGCAGAAGGGGATGATATACATTGTGCGGCCTTGCATGCAGCCGGAGAAGATATCGTGCATTTTTTCTAACATCTCGCTCGACTCCGCCCAGTTGTTGGTCGGTCCGGCGAGGTCGGGACGGCGGGTGCAGATGAAAGTGCGATCCTCCACGCGGGCAACATCACCAGGGGATGAGCGGGCGAGGAATGAGTTCGGGCGGATCTCAGGATTGAGCTTGGTGAAGGTGCCGCTGTCGCAGAGCAGCTGGGTGAGTTCATCCCATTCGGCTTGCGAGCCGTCACACCAGCGGACGTCGGCTGGCTGGCAGAGATGGGTCATTTTTTCCACCCATTTGGTGAGGGCGGGGTGCGTAGTAGAATTGATCGTGCTCATGGCATCCGCTTTTTACCACAGGCGCGAGGGCTGACAATCGAATTTCAGGATATGCGAAGATTGTTGGAGAAATTGACCAATGATGCCACCGGATTAGGGGGAAATCAGAGTTCTAACTGGAGTTAGGGTATGTGTGGAGCGAGGGTGAGACCTTCTCTAACGACGATATTGTCAAAAAGCGCGTGCACGGTTGCCGGTTGTCCATCGGTGTCTCTTGGCGACCAGGCTTCGGTATGACCGCCATGGAAGGTGCAGAACATGAAACAGTGAATCAAGGTGGCATCGTTCTCCAGGCCACGGATCCGAAGGTTTTGACTGCTGGCGACCTTCTTGCCATCGATGAACAGGTGGACCAGGCCGTTTGCTTTCGCACCGTGGTTGAGTGAGACTTGGAGGTCGACGTGATGCCATCTTCCGGGACGGAAAACGGGGGCCGGGCTGCGCTCTCCGATGCCGTAGGTGGCGGTGGGGTGCTGATCGTAAATGTATGTCGATGCCGCGCCGCCCTTCCTGAACATCAGGCGCGCGCTCCACTGGTTGGGCTTTCGTGGCTGCCCGCCGGTCACCGGCTTGACGGGGCCAAGTCCATGTAGCTTTCCACCTTTGGCAAAATCAAAGCCGTTCTCAAAACAGACATCAAAACTCAGCGTGGCGGCGGTGACCTTGCGGCTGAGGGGGAAGTTGGTGGTGATCCGTTCGCTGCCGCGTGCGTAGGGGATGTAGGCCACGCGGATGGCGTCGCTGCCATCCGGACCGGCCGACTTCGCCAGGGAGACCTGACTTTTTTTCAACAGCTTCGCAGCGAGGCTCTTGCGGCCAATCGTATCAAAACCCTCCGCTAGCAGCACGGCGGGCGCTGCCAGAGTCGTCTGGGCGAGGGTCAGGCTGATGAGTAGCAAACGCAGCATCCTGACACTACGCGACGAGGCTACTTCTTCTTCGCTGATTTTTTCTTCGCCGTCTTCTTCCGTGGTTCGAACTCGAAGCCGATCTTGCCGGTTTCTGAATCGTAGGTGAGGTAGGCGGAGAAGGCGCGCTTGGTGCGCTTGGAGACGAAGCCGGGGAGGAGGTCGGTTTTACCTTTCTCGATCAGCTTGACCCCTTGCTCGCTGGGGATCTCGCACTGGAGAATCGTGCGGGAAATTCGGATGCCGTCAGGGTTGTCCTTGTTGGTGATGGCGGGCACATACCAGGCGTTGGCGGTTTCGTAGATCTTGACCTCCTTGCCGTCGGGGGTGGTGACATTGGCGATGATTTGGTCGTCAGTGAGCTCGTCGCGTTCGTCCTCGCCGTTATCGAAGACGAAGCTGACTTTCCACTTGCCGAGTTTACCAGTTTTGGAAACTTCCTGTTTGAGCTCGAGTGCGGCTTCGAACGGGCGGTTGAAGCGGGATTTGAATCCTTCCAGCGGTCCGATGAATTTCTTCTCCAACAGATCCTTCGCTTCCTGATCGCTGAGTGTGCGGGAGGCGATGTGGCGATTGGTTCTGAATCCACACTCCGGGTTGTAGCACTCGATGGTGGCATCGGTGACCTTGAGCTTGTCCGCCTGACAGTTCGGGCAGGTGGCGATGAGGTCCGGGAAGGTTTTGTTCTGCAGCTCGGCGGTGTATTTTTTCGCTTTGTTGACGATGTCACTGGTGAAATCAATGATCTCACGCATGAACTCGGGGCGCGACAGCTTACCTTGCTCCATCTGGCGCAGTTTGCTTTCCCAGTCGCCCGTCATTTGCGGTGAAGCCAGGGATTCGATCCCCAGCTCCTGGGTGATCTCGATCAGGCGCAGGCCGCGGCGGGTGACGTGAAGATCACGGCCGTCGCGTTCGATGTATTTCTGGCGCAGCAGGCCTTCAATGGTGGCGGCGCGGGTGGCGGGAGTGCCGAGTCCGCGGTCGGCCATGGCCTCACGCAGCTCTTCGTCATCGATCAGCTTGCCGGCGCCCTCCATGGCGGAGAGCAGGGTGGCTTCATTAAAGCGTGCGGGTGGTTTAGTTTCGTCGTCCTTGACTTCGATGTGTTCCACTTGAGCGGATTCACCTTCGGAAACCGAGCAGAGTTCGTCTTTTCCGGCGGCGACTCCGGGCTGACGACCGTAAACCGCCATCCAGCCGGGCTTGACCAGAATTTTACCGGTGGTCAGGAAGGCATCGGTCACGTTGGGGTTCTCGATGCGGGTGATGCGGCGGGTGTTGAGGAACTCGGCGTGTGGGTAGAAGACGGCGAGGAAACGTTTGGCGACGAGATCGAACAGCTTCTCGGCGGCCTCGTCCATTTTGACAAAGCGTCCGGTGGGAATGATCGCAAAGTGATCGGATATCTTGGCGTTATTAAAGACGCGCTTGGTGGGGATGATGAGCTTTTCGGACTGCGCGTGTTTGGCGTGCTTGCCGAGCTCGCCACCTTGCTGGGCGATGGCGTCCACCGTTTCGTGCACGTTGCCGAGGTAATCTTCCGGCAGGTAGCGGGAATCGGTTCGTGGGTAGGTGAGCATCTTGTATTTCTCGTAGAGCGCTTGAGCGACCTGTAGGGTGCGCTTGGCGGAGAATCCGAATCGTGATGACGCCTCACGCTGGAGGGTGGTGAGATCGTAAAGTTGGGGTGACGCCTGCTTGGTGGGTTTCTGCTCCTCGCTGACGGTGCCGGTCTTGCCCTCGCATCGTTCGCGGATGGCTTCGGCATCTTCTTTTTTCCAGATTCGTTCGGCGCGGGAGTGTGGGTGCTGGGGATCGCGCTTCCACGACTCATTGATCCAGCGACCGGCGTATTCGCCTTTCTCCACGGAGAAATCGGCGTGGACTTCCGAGTAGGCCTCGGGGATGAACTCGCGGATTTCCATTTCGCGCTTGGCGAGGATGGCGAGGGTGGGGGTCTGCACACGGCCGGCGGCGGTGATATTAAATCCACCGTGGCGCGAGCGGAAACAGGTCAGGGCACGGGTGGAGTTCAGGCCGACCAACCAGTCCGACTCCGATCGGCACTTCGCGGCGGCGGTGAGGTTCTGCATGTCGTCATCGCTGCGCAGCTGGCTCCAGGCGTCGAGGATCGACTGCTGGGTCATCGACTGCATCCAGAGACGCTTCACGGGTTTCTCGATTTTGCCGAGCTCGAGGATATAGCGGAAGATCAATTCACCTTCGCGGCCCGCATCACAGGCATTAACGATGGTGTCCACGTCCTTGCGGCGGCAGAGGCGGAGGACTTGCTTCAGGCGGGTCTCGGACTGTTCGATCGGTTGCAGTTCGAAGGTGCTGGGAATGGCGGGCAGGACCTCGAAGTTCCATGGCAGGTTACGGGGTTTGCCATTTTTCCCAATCGGGCCCTGGGGCATCTTCAGCTCGACCAAGTGACCGACGGCTGAGGTGATGACATAGCCATCGTTTTCAAAATAGACATCGCGACCTTTGCCTTTCTTTTCGAACTTGCCGACTTCGGGTGCCTTGGCAAGTGCACGGGAGAGATCGGTGGCGACGGAGGGTTTCTCCGCGATGATAAGGGTCTTCGACATGGAAGGGGGGGTAAGCCCGGAAACCCTGAATGAAAAGGGAATTTTTTTTTAGAACACTCTTTCCTACGTAGTAGGAAGAAGTTAGCGGGCGCTCCCGGAGGGCTTGAGAAGCAACTTATTGGGCCTGGGCCGAACGTGTGGAAGCGGAGTTTTTATTGATGTCTGAGCAGCGCCGGAAGGCCCGTTTGTCCCAAGTCAGGCGAGTATCTTCCTCCTCTCCTCCAAGCTTGGCGACGGGGGCTGATTCCACGGTAAGCTTCACGGTGATGAGGCTAGTGCAAAGCGGGCAAGGGCCGCTGGCATCGGGGCTGCGCATCGTCAGGATCCCGCCGCAGTCGGGACAGGGGAAGCTAAGCTTATGGGTGTAGATCGCCATGAAGTGATGTGAACAATATCACGGCAAGCTTGGAAAGCAAGGAGGCGATTTGCGTTTGTTGACTATCAACGGTTTAGATTTTCTGCTGGGTGCAGCGAAGCATGATATCGGAAACGTCGACGTGGGCGGGGGTGCGGAGGATGTGCATGACAGACTCGGCGACATCTTCGGCGGTGAGCATATCCATCGAGGTCTTGGTTTCTTCAAGCTGCTGTTCACGGCCCTTGAAGTAGACATCGAGCAGAGGGGTATCCACGAAGCCGGGCGAGACGCAGGCGACACGGGTGGGGTTATCCTGAGATCGCAGTTCGGTGCGCAGGGCGTCCGAAATGGCGCGCACGGCGAACTTGGTGGGGGCGTAAAAGCCACCGGTTCGCGGCACTCGGTGGCCACTCATGCTGGAAATATTGACAATCTGCCCGCCGGATTCCGGAAACAGGGCGAGAGACTTCTGGCAGCAGGTGGCGAGGGCGTGGACATTGACCTGCCACATTTTCTGCCAGTCGGCGGGGTCACCATCGGAAATGCCCGAGAGGATGGCGATGCCGGCGTTATTGATCAGGATATCGAGTGCGTCGAGGCTGGCGAAGGCGGCGTCGATCTGCTCGGGGCTGGTGAGATCACAGCTGATCGGGTGGACTGCCGCCGGGATCTTGCTGATGTTGCGGCAGAGGCCGAAGACCCTGGCTCCAGCTTGCTGAAGTTGTTCCGCGATGGCGAAACCCATACCGGATGAGGCGCCGGTGACGAGGGCCGTTTTTCCTGAGAGATTCATGTTTAACGTTTGGTGGCTTCGTAGATGTGATCGTATCCTTTGAACGGTTCGGGATCGACCGTGAACCAGCTGCTGTTGCGTGAGCGCTCTTTATTATAGGGAGGGGCAAAAATATCGACCAGCTGGGTCAGGCTGTGCGCTTGCAGGCGGTGGATATTGCGCTGCTTCGCGGTTAGGGTGGAGACCATGCCTTTGGCGAGCGTCGACTGGGCAGTTTCTTTAAGCAGGACATTCTTGCTGTTCTTTTTTCTCCCTAACAAATCGTAGTTCCAGACATCCACTTTCCCTGTCGCGCAGAGCAGCACACCGGTCATGCCGGGGTGATCGTGGTGGGAAATTTGTTCGCCCTTTTCGAACTGCACGAGGCTGACCTCGAAGTTGCGTTGGCGCTCGAGCTTGTAGAAGTCGGCCCGTTGGTTGCCGAGCCCTTGCTGGGTTTTCTCAAAAGCCTCAGCGAGTGCCGGATCTTTCAGGTTCAGGCGCAGCGCGAGGGCGGCGGCTTTTTTGACATACTCTGCTTGGTTCCAGTGATCGAGGTGCTGCTTGGACGCTTCCTTTTCCACTGCAGTCAGAAAGGCGTCCCAGTTGATGGCTCCGTCCTCTGGGAGTCGACCCTGGTAGGCATTGGCGCGGGTAGCGAGAGCTGTGATGCCGGGCAGGGCAAGCCCCAGACCGAGGAATCCCGGAAGGGAGGTGCGGATGAAGTGCCGGCGGTTATAGTCGTCCATGCGGTGACGCTAACATCTGTGGCTTGCAGCGCAAGAAAGCTATCGTTTCTGCACCCAGAGTGATTTCAGATAGTTCTCGCCGGTATATTCCTCGGGCATGTCGAGCGCGGTGATGGTGCTGGAAGGGGCGGCATCGCGGACCATGCGAGAGAAGTCGCGGGGGTCGAGTTTTCGGCAGTTGGTGCAGCAGAGCATCCAGCCGCCGGGGGCGAGGCAGGCGTAGGCGAGCTCGACGAGGCGACCGTAATCTTTCTCCACCCGGAAGACCTTGCCCTTGTCGTCGCGTGAGAAGGTCGGGGGATCGAGGATGATGCCATCGAAGGTGCGGCCCTGGCGGGCGAAACGTTTTAGCCAGTGGAAGGTGTCGCCTTTGCAAAAGTAGTGGTCGTCCGGAGCCAGATCGTTGGCGCGGAAGTTGTCGCGTGCCCAGTCGAGATAGATTTGAGATAGGTCGAGGGTGGTGGTGGTGGCTCCGGCGAGGGCGGCGCAGACCGAAAAAGCGCCGGTGTAGGCGAAGGTGTTCAGCACAGTTTTCCCTGGGCCGGAGTGCTCGCGCACGCGGATACGGTTCAGTCGCTGGTCGAGGAAAATACCTTGGGAGTAGCCCGCTTGCAGGTGGATCTTGTAATTGACACCACTTTCGCGGGCGATGAAGGGCTCGTCTTGCTTCGGGCCGGCGATGTGCTGTGGGTTTTCCTTTTCGTGCTGATCGAGACGTTTCCAGTAACAAGAATGTGCCTGTTGCTGCAGCCATGCACGGATCTCCGGGTGGAGTCGACCGTCGCGGGTGGAGACCACCCAGTGTGATGCGAAGGTTTCCAGAAAGACGTCCGGCAGCCCGTCGCCAACGCCATCGACCAGCCGCAGGGCGTTGGTCTGCTCGTCTAGCAGGTGGCTGCGTTTTTCGATCGCGTTCTCTAGTTTATGCTGCATCACGGGGTTGCAATCTCATGATCTCTCTCTATCATCCAGCCCGAAATGGCCGATATTCAGACCTCCCTTGATCAAGCAGTGGCTGCTGGCAGCTTACTGGAATCTTCTCGCGAAAACATCCTAGCCCTTCTGCAAGGCACCACCAGTCCTGTGGCTGAGGCCTCGATTCAAGAGCTGATCGCCGCCGACGAGTGGCAGGAGCTGAATGATCGATTTTACAAAACGCTGGCATTTGGCACCGGCGGCCTGCGTGGTCGCACGATTGGCCGGGTGGTCACCGATGCAGAGCTTGGAAAAGGAGGCCCGAACGAGCGCCCGGAGCACCCCTGTGTGGGAACGGCTTCGATGAATTTCTACAACGTCAGCCGTGCCATTCGCGGCATGGTGATCTACCTCAAACGCTACCTCGCGGAGCAAGGTGAGGCCCGCAAGCCCGCCTTTGTCATCGGTCACGACACCCGTCATTTCTCCCGCGATTTTGCCGAGTTCTGCGCCAAGATCTGCACCGATCTGGGATGCGATGTGCACCTCTTCGACGGACCACGGTCGACGCCGCAAATTTCCTACGCCATCCGCGCACTTAATGCGGATGCGGGAGTGGTACTCACCGCGAGCCACAACCCGTCTCACGACAACGGCTTCAAAGCCTACTTCAATCAAGGCGCTCAGCTCGTCGGTGAGAATGCCGAGGGTGTGATCAATGAGGTCAATGCCATCACTAGCGAGGCCTACGAGCCGGTGGCCGAGGCGGGTCGAGGCCTGTTGAACGTGCTCGGTGCCGAAGCCGATCGTGTTTACATGGACGATGCCAAAGGCCTGCTGCTTCGCCCCGATCTGCTGGAGAACAGCGACGACAAAACCAAGGTCGTCTTCACCAACCTCCACGGCACAGGCGGGCACTGCATTGTGCCGCTACTGACCGAGCTCGGCTTCGATGTGCTCACCGTGCCTGAGCAAGACATTCAAGATGGACGATTCCCCACCGTCAAATCGCCGAACCCTGAGAACGCCGAGGCGCTTGCCATGGGGATTGAGCTGGCGAAAAAGGAAGGTGCGGAAATTGTCATCGGCACCGACCCGGACAACGATCGCATGGGGGTGGCCGTTCGCAACGACGCCGGGGAAATGCAAATCCTCACCGGCAATCAGATCGGTTCGCTGATGGCCTGGTATCGGACCAAAACCTTCTTCGACCAAGGCATCATCACCGATTCCAATCGCAGCCGTGCCGTGCTCATCAAGACCTTCGTCACCACCGAGCTGCAGCGCGCCATTGCCGAGAAATTCGGTGTAGGCATCGTCGATACCCTCACCGGCTTCAAATACATCTCCGCCAAACTCGAGAAATATGAGCAGGCGATCCCCGCTGATAAAAAAGGCGACTACCGTAAGCTCAGCCAGGAGCAGAGCCGGGCGCTGCGTCTGGAATACTCCCGCTTCTTCATCTTTGGTGGCGAGGAAAGTTACGGATACCTCGGCACCGATACCATCCGCGACAAGGATGGCAACGGCGCGGCCGTCATGTTTGCCGAACTCGCCGCCTATGCCAAGAGCGTGGGGCAGAGCCTTGCAGCTTTGTTGGACGACCTTTACAAGGAGTTCGGTTACCACCTCGAGGTGGGTAAAGCGCTGGTCATGGAAGGTGCCGACGGTGCCGCTCAGATCAAGTCGCTGGCCGCCTCCTACTCCTCCAACCCACCGAGCGAGATCGACGGTGCCGCCGTCACACGGGTGCGCGATTTCTCCAAGGACGATTTCGAAGATGCCGAGGGCGATGCCATTCCCAAGGAAGGCATGTTGATCATCGAGCTGGCCGACGGTCGCTCCTGCGCGGTGCGTCCGTCCGGGACCGAGCCGAAGATCAAGTATTACCTCTTTGGCAAAGACGCCCCCGCCGAGGATCTGGCGGCAAGTAAGAAAAAGGTAGCTGCCGGGCTGGACTCACTGTGGTCCGCGCTCGAGGCCGATGCCAAGTCCCGCATGGCCTAGGCCGATATGGGACACCCGAGCTAGCTCATGGCGATGAAGAATTTTCCCAAGTGTCTCTGGCCATGGGTGCTGGCTGCGGTCAGTGGCCTTCTGCTGGCGCTCTGTTTTCCCGACTGGAACCTGTCTGGACTCGTCTGGGTGTGGATGTTGCCGCTGCTACCTGCCATTTGGCGTGGCAGCCGGAAGCGTTACGGCTTTGGCATCGCCTACACCGCCGGACTGGTGTTCTGGGCGGTGAACTTGAAGTGGGTCTGGACGGTGAGTGGTCTCGGCGCGATGGTGCTGGCTGCCTTTCTGGCTCTCTACTTCGGCCTCTGGGGCTTGATTGCCGTCACTTTGGGAAACCCGTGGCGGAAGCGCGCGGTCAACCGTGACGACGTCCAGGGAAGCGCGATTCAGCAAAAGATTGCGGCGAAACAAGCGGGGAAAAAAACCGGCCTGCTCGGTGGCGTGCTGGACGACTCCTTTCGTTCGCTCAAGTTTGCTCTGATCAATGCCGCCGCCTGGGTGGCGATCGAATGGTTGCGCGGATGGTTGTTTACCGGATTCGGATGGAATGGTCTCGGCGTCACTTTTCACAACACCCCGGTGCTGGCCCAAGCGGCGGATTTGGTGGGAGTGACCGGTCTGGCCTTCACCCCTGTCTTCATGAGTGCGGTGATCATTCAGACGTGCCGCAGACTTGGGGCGGAAGCGCAAACCGGCAAACTCAGACCGCGCTTGGACTTTAGCGTCGCCGCCCTGCTGTTAGCCGTGCAGTTCTGCTACGGCGTTTGGCGCGTGAAGGATGTCAATGGCTGGGAGACCGATCGCGTGCGCGTGTTGCTGGTGCAGGAAAACATCCCCCAAGACGTCAAGTGGGAGCCCCGCGCCAGTGCTGATATCCGCCAAGGTTACGCGGACTCCACCGCTGCTGCGCTCGCTAAGCTGGAGCAGGAAAATGTCGAGAGCGTGCAGCAGAACGTCAATGGCGACGAGGTGGAACTCCAGACCCCCGACCTGGTCGTCTGGCCCGAAAGTGCCCTGCCGCTGCCCCTGTTATTCGCCGAGGGCGTCGACGGTTACTTTATCTACGGCGAAACCCGCCATGTGCTCGAGAAAGAGGTTCTTCCGCTGGGGAACTTCACCCTGCTGCTCGGGATGAATGAATTTGAAGCCGAGTTCGATGGTGAATTTGCCCGCTTCAAAGAAGGAGGCGGACAGTATAACTCGCTGGCCACCGTGCGCCCGGACGGCTTGCTCGAGCAAAGCATCCAGACCTACCGTAAAAAACATCTCGTGCTCTTCGGCGAATACATCCCCTTTGACGAGCAACTGCCGTTCCTGCGTGATATTTTCAAATTCTCATCAGGGGCCTCGTTTGCAGGAGGGTTCACCGCAGGCACCTCCACCGAACCCCTGACCGTGCCGGTTTCGGGCGCCGATATGCAGGTGATCCCGACCGTGTGTTTTGAAGATACGGTCGGGCGACTGACCAGGAAGTTTGTCCGGCGTGAGCCCCAGGTCATTGTCAACGTCACCAACGACGGCTGGTTCAAGGAAAGCGAGCAAGCGCTGCAGCATCTGGCAAACTCCAAGTTCCGCGCCATCGAGCTTCGTCGTCCCATGATCCGCTCGGCCAACACCGGGGTCAGTGCCATCATCACCGCCACCGGTTCGCTCAAGGACCCCGTGACTGGTGAGCGCCAGGTGATCGAGGACGAAAATGGACGACCCTTCGTGCGTGCCAGCCATTACGGTCATGCCTACGCCCCAAAACACGGCCCTGTGAGCTTGTATGCGATGGCGGGAGATTGGTTTAGCTACCTGATGATTGGCCTGACTTCTGTGGCTTTCATTCGGGCACGTCTCCGCAGCTCATAAAAAACCCGCACAGCCTGAGCCATGCGGGTTTTTGCAATACGAGGGTTGGTTTTACTTAGAAGTTGAAGCGAGCGCCGAGCTCATAGTGGATTCCTCCATCGAGGTCGGCGACTTCATCATACACGGTTCCTGAGAGATCAGGGTTGTCCATGATGACGTAGCGAGCGCCTGCGTAGATTTCAAAGGACTCACTTACGTTGTAGGTTAATCCGGCGAAGATATGCGCATAGAACACGGTGTCGTCAAAATCGACATTGTCGTAACTGCTCGAAGCCTCGAAGTCGACCAGTGCGATACCGGCACCTGCACCGACATACCAGTTCAGGTTACCTGTTAAGTTGCATTCAAACTTATAGTTCAAGGTAATAGGAATGATTTCCCACTCCATGTCGATGTTACCATACTGATCGAAACCATTGGTCAGATTCGTGCTGGTAGGAATAAACAGGTCTTCGTCCTTCTCGGTGTATCCTACTTCTAGGAAGAAGGCGTGTGATCCGCATGGGTTAGATACGCAGGTGCGCTCGATACCAAGATGCAGGGTGTAAATATCTTCATCCCAATGATCGGCATCCATCTTACCATAGGAGCCACCGGCAAACCAAGTCCATAGGCAGGATGGTGCCGGAGGGGGCGCGATGATGGTTTTTCCTTTGGGTGAGTAGCTTTCTCCAGCTTGGGCTGCAGTGACCAGAGTGAGGCCGGCTAGTAATGATATAGTGGTGGTTTTCATAGCTTTTATATATTGATGTAGAGTTCGTTAGATTGCAATCATATTGTTAATGAGCCTGAGTAATCATCCTGACTGAGTAACTGTGGAATCATATCGAAACACAATTTTCATGATATGATGACTTCATGTTCATCGAATGCCTGACGGGTGCGAATGCATTGTATGCAAAAAAAAGCCCACACGGAAAACCGTGTGGGCTTAGAGATATTGTGAACTTGGCTAGTCCATTAGAAGTTATAGCGACCGCCTAACTCAATGTGTAGATCGCCATCTGGGTTCAAGTCGTCCTCGAGATCAGAATCGTCGAAGAAGCCAGGATCGTCCATGAAGACATAGCGAACACCTGAGAACACTTCAAATGCTGGAGTGATATTGTAGGTGATGCCGGCGAAAATGTGTGCGTAAAATACGGTGTCGTCTTTGGAAGCGTGACCATAGTATGAGCTGTCGGCTTCAGCGTCATAAAGAGCGATACCTGCGCCAGCACCGATGTACCAATTCAGGCTATCAGTAAGTGTTTGTTCATACTTGTAGTTCAAGGTGATAGGCACGATGTCTACTTCGTAGTCGATTTCTAACATAGGAGCAGCAATGGCATTAATGCTCTGGTATTGATAACCATAGTTCAGGTTATCTTGTTTCTCGGTGTAGCCTACTTCAAGGTAAACCGCATGCGAAGCATTGCTTCCTGCACATGTCAGCTCAGCGCCTACATGCATGGTGTAAATATCTTCGTCCCAATCACCTGAAAGGTAACCAGCAGAACCACCGGCAAACCATGTCCAAAGGCAAGAAGGAGCGGCTGCTGTAGGGATAGCTTTAGCGGAGTAATCGGAGCCGGCATGAGCGGCGGAGGAAAGCGCAAGCGCTGTCAACACGGGGAATAGAGTAGATTTCATAACGATGTTATTATGGATAGAATCTAATGTCAGGGCAATCTATAAAAAAAATAATGTTAGTGTATAACATGTATATACTAAACCGAATGAATTGCTGTTTAATAGCTTAGCTATGATAGCATATTTAAAATATCATCCGAGCTTGGATGTTGTCTAACGACCTGTGCTTAGCGGGCCTAACTACGTGCTCCGTAGCTGACGAGTATTGTCGATGATTGTCGATGATTGTCGATGATTGTCACGTCGATGAAAACGTGAATTGTCTAACGGCCTAACGGATGACTCCGCGTTCACTCTGGCGGATGAACTCAATCAGTCGCTTGACGTGAGTTTCCTGGGCCGTCTCGGTGCCTTCGAGTTCGTCGATCAAGGAGGTGAGGCTGTATTTCTTACTGAGGAAGAGCTTGCGGTAGGCGTTCTTGATCGAGCGGCGGGCTTCCTCGCTGAAGCCACGGCGCTGAAGTCCCACGAGGTTGGGGCTGCGCACGGCGGCCGGGTTGCCATCGACAATCATGTAGGGTGGCACGTCCTGCACGATCTTGGTGCAGCCGCCGACTAGGGCGTGCTCGCCGATGTGGCAGAACTGGTGGGCGCCGGAGAGTCCGGAAATAATCGCGTGATCACCGACGGTGCAGTGCCCCCCGAGGGTCCCATTGTTGGAGAGGATGCAGTGGTTGCCCACCTGGCAGTCATGCGCCACGTGGGAGTATGAGAGAAACAGGTTGTGGCTCCCAATCGTGGTGGGAACCTCCTCGGTCGTGCCACGGTGAATCGTGGTGTTCTCGCGGAAGGTATTGTGATCGCCGATGTGCAGGGCGGTGGGTTCTCCGACATATTTCAGGTCCTGGGTGATCTGACCGATCGCCGAGAAGGGGAAGAAGATGTTGTTCTCACCGATGCTGGTGTGGCCCTCGATGACCACGTGCGATTTCAGCACGCTGCCTTTGCCGATGGAGACATTCGCACCCACCACGCAGTAGGCGCCCACCTCCACGCCGTCGGCAATTTCCGCGGCGGGGTCGATAATGGCAGTTGAGTGAATCATGCTCTTGGGAATCGGGGAGCCGCAGGATTAGGAATCGATCAGGGCGAACTTGAGTTCACCGGAGGAAACCACCTCGCCATTGACGATACAGCGGCAGATGGCGGAGCCGATGCTGCGGCGGATCTTGAGGATTTCAGCCTCGATGAAGAGGGTGTCGCCGGGGAGGACCGGCTTGCGCCACTTGACCTTGTCGACGCTCATGAAGTAACCAATTTTCCCTTGGTTCTCAGGTTTGCGCAGCATCAGGATGGAGGCGACCTGGGCCATGGCCTCTACCTGCAGCACGCCGGGCATCACCGGGTGGCCTGGGAAGTGACCTTGGAAGAAGGGTTCGTTGATGGTGACGTTTTTCACGCCGGTGCACTTGTTGTCACCTTCGAAATCGACCACGCGATCGACCATCAGGAAGGGGTAACGGTGAGGCAGGATCTTCATCACCTCATTGACATCGAGCACGGCTTCACCTTCTGGGATGGTGACGGGTGGCACCATGGTGCGCATGCGCATGTATTCGTTCTTGAGGGTGGATGCCATCTTGGTGTTCGGGCCGTGGCCGGGTTTGACACAGATGACGTGTCCCATGATCCGCTTGCCGCTGAGCATGAGATCGCCGATGACATCGAGTGCCTTGTGACGGGCAAACTCATTGTTGTATCGCATCGGCTCCTTGCTCATGACTTCCTCGCCGCGGACAACCACGGCATTTTCCAGGCTGCCACCTTTGATTAAGCCTTTGTCGAGCAGAGGCTTGACGTCTTCGTAATACACGAAGGTGCGAGCGGGAGCGATTTCCTTTTCGTAGAGTTCAGGAGTGACTTCGCTGGAGAAATACTGGGTGAATCGGCCGTCGGGACCGACGTTGGTTACTGAGACACGGAACTTTTTGTCCGGCACGATGGTGATCAGTGAGCCATTGCCAGTTTCCATGTGAATCGGCTCGCGGATTTCGTAAACTTTGCGCGGCTTGTCCTGCTGCTCGATGCCGGCTTGCTTGATCAGCTCGACGTAGGGAGCTGATGAGCCGTCGCCGATGGGTGGCTCGTTGGCGTCCATTTCGATGATGGCATTGTCGACGCCCATGCCGCAGAGCGCGGAGAGGATGTGTTCGACAGTGTGCACCTTCACAGATCCCTCGGCCAGGGTGGTCGCGCGTTCGACGGTCTGCACCTTATCGACATCGGCATCGATGAACGGTTGGTCGTCCAGATCGACGCGGCGAAATTTGAACCCGTGCCCTGCAGGTGCAGGTTTCACGGTGAGGCTGACTTTTTCCCCAGTGTGCAGGGAGGTTCCCTCCAGCGTGGCGGCGGAGGCGACTGTGTGTTCCATTTCGGCGGACATTTGGGACTGATAGTGGATGAGCGTGGAAATGACAAGCATTTGCATGGTCATTAGTGCGAGGCTATGGCGTAGCCGTGAAAAGTCGCTAAAATGGGGGGCTGAGTGCTATGAACTGGGCAAAATTGGGCGGCCTGAACAGCGGACCGAGAGACGCGCTGAGATTGCTGGAGGTGTATCGTCGGCTGGTCTTCTTTTTCGAGCCTTAAGCTAAGGCAGGGAAAGAGCAGATACTGTTGAAATGGTGAGGGCGCGAACGGCAGCCGCAAGACGACTCAGGGATGGCCTTTTGGAATGTGCGTGGAGCGTTGTGATAGACCTACTTCAAGTGTTTATGTTAGATTTCCTAACGCTTTGGGATTTCCCTCTTTGTTCACCCGATGCTCCTTGACAGTAGTGGCTTTATGGCCGAATGCTGTGGGTGGCTCGTGCACTTGACGGCACGCTGCCCGAAGCATTTCCTAACAGACTCTTATTATGAAAAAAACTCAACCTATTATTGCCGGTATCGATTTTTCGTCACCATCTGAAAATGTTCTCAAACATGCGGTCCACGCCGGACGTGCTGCGGGAGTTCCGGTGATTGCTGTGCATGTTCTCTGTGCATCACATTTACACCACTGGGGCAAGTCCGCAGGGGAGGCTGAGGCCGCGTTGGAAAAAGAAGCTCTCGAGAAGCTTGAAGCTTTGGTGGAGTCCACTGTGCCGGGTGAAAGTGTGCAGTGTGTGGTCTGCACAGGCCGGGCTGCGGATGAGCTGGACCGACTGACTAAAGAGCACGATGCTGGGATGCTGGTCATCGCGGCCAACGATATGAGCAAACGCCGTCTAGGCACCATTGCTTCGCGCTGCGTTCGTCTGGTTCCATCCGATGTTCTGTTAGTGCGCGACTGGCAGGAGGGTGACTTCAAAAAAATCATCGTCTGCACCGACTTCAGTGTGTCTTCGAATACCATTCTGGAAAAGGCAATCACTGAAGCCGAAGCGAACGGCGCGCTCTTGGAAATTGTCCATGTGATCTATCCTCCAAATAAAGATATCTGGGGTAAAACTCTGGAAGGTGGAGAGTCGGACACGGCCACCTACGTCGCCAAAGTGCGCGCGCAAACGCAGGAACAGATGGACCAGAGCTTGGCCGACTTCGCCGATAGGTTGAAGGGGATTACGCACACAACCAAGATTTTGGAATCGGTGGTTCCCTCGGTGGAACTGACCTACCACATCAATGAAAGTGATGCGGACCTCGCTGTGCTGGGCACACGCCGGCAGTCGAAGCTCGCCAGCATGTTCATCGGCACCAATGCCGAGCGGCTGATGCATGACTCCGAGGTCTCCGTGCTTGCCGTGCGTTGCTGATCAATGCCAGATTAGCAGGCCAATGGCGTGCAGACTGACTCCCACAAGTCCCCCGATCAAAGTGCCGTTGATGCGGATGAACTGAAGATCGGGGCCGACTTGTTGTTCGAGCTTTTGGATTAAGGTAGCGGCGTCCCACTGCTCGATGGTGTTGCGGATCATGGCTTCGATGTGCTCGCCGTGCTGGGTGAGGATTTGATCGATGCCTTCCAGCAGCGTGTTCTCAATCCGCTGCGCGAGCTCTGGGTTGTGATCGATGGCGGTGCCGGCGGAGACGATGATGGAGCTGAGGTGATCGACCGTTTTGGGAACCTCACTCTGGAGATCTCGATCGAGACTACGGCGCACTTGCTGCCACAAGCGCTCGGCCAGTTCGCCACTGTGAGGGTCTTCCAGCCACTGGTCGCGGATGCTTTCGAGCTGGGACCTCAGTTCCGGATTGTTGGAAAATTGTTCCCGGGCGGCGGTCAGTTGCTCGTCAATGATGTCCCAGAGCGGCTCGGTTTCGTCCTCGCTGGCGGCGATGAGTTTGGCCTCGATGCTGCCGGTGGTTCGCTCGGAGATGTCCTCGGCAATGGCGCGTGATATCCTTCCTAACAACGGGACCTTGTTGAGTGGCGCCTTGTTCCCCGCGGCTTCTTCGATACGCCCGCGGTTGTGCGAGATGGCGGATGAGAGCTGCCGCAGGACAGGGGCTAACAATTTGCGGTAGCGCTGTTCTGCGAGCATCCAATCGAGCAGCTTGCCGCTGATCTCATCAGGCCGAACCGTTTTCAGCTGCTCGGTGAGTTTGCTGGTGAGCAGCTTGTGGGCGTCGTTTTTTTCCAGTGCATCCAGTGCGGTGGGTAGCATTTGCAAGGTTTGCTGGGCGAGTTTGTCAGCGTTGGCTGGTTGGGTCATCCAGCTGGCCATGCGTGGCACCAGCATGAGTTCTTTGGCTTGCTGGCAGATCAGTTCGGCGGTGAGAAAGTTTCCCCTGACAAACTGAGCGAGTGCTGCGCCGATACGGTCTTTTTCCTTGGGGATGACGGCGGTGTGGGGGATGGGCAGGCCGAGCGGGTGGCGGAACAGGGCGGTGACGGCAAACCAGTCGGCCAGTCCCCCCACCATGCCAGCCTCGGCAAAAGCTCTCAGCCACTCGAGCCACGGCCACTGGGTCTGGTAGCTGCGGGCGAAAACATAGAGCATGGCCATCAGCGCTAAAATAGCACCCGCAGCGAGTCGCATGCGTCTGAGGCGTGGGTTGGGGAGATCGGTCACGACTTCGGAGTATCGAGCGGGGCGCTGGAAAATGCAACTTCGGCTTCGGTCAGGGGGCGGTATTTTCCGACCTCCAAGGAGCGGTCTAACATGATGCCGCCCATGCTCTCGCGGTGCAGTGACGTTACTTTATTTCCCACCGCATGAAACATCCGCTTCACCTGATGATAGCGCCCTTCGTAAATTGTTAGCCGCGCCTGGTGCGGGGTGATGATTTCCAAATCAGCCGGCGCGGTGGTGAGGTCCTCGTAGGCGAAGTAGATCCCACGGGCAAAGTGGTCATGGGTTTCTTCGGTCACCGGCTCGGCGGTTTCCACGAGGTAGACCTTGGGCACGTTTTCCTTGGGCTCGGTGAGGCGACGCGACCATTTTCCGTCGTTGGTGAGAATGAGCAGGCCGGTGCTGGCGCGATCCAAGCGACCCGCAATGTGCAGCGTCTCCGGCACATTGATCAGCTCCATCACCGTCGGGTGTTCCGGATCGGTGGTGGCGCTGAGGTAGCCGGCGGGTTTATTCAGCATCAGGTAAACAGGAGAAGTATCACGCAGTAGCTTGCCGTCTAACATCACCTGGGTGAAATCGCCGATCTCGCAGCGGGTGTCTTTTTCCACCTGACCCTCCACCTGCACCCGTCCGGCCGCAAGGATGCGGCGGATATCGCGGCGTGCGTGGTCGGTGTGATGGAAGAGAAAGCGATCGAGCCTCATGCGCGCTCAGCTTACAGGCGCTGAGGCAAATGGAAATCTCCTATTTGCCTCGCTCCATCAGCTCGAGAATTTCGCTCTGGGACAGGGCGGCATCGAAGACGTAAAGTTCATCCAGCGCGCCTCGGAAGAAGCCGCCTTGGGTGTTCATCGTTTTGCTATCGAGGGTGTAAGTGACATTGCGCCCGACCCATAAGCCGTGTTTCGCTTTTTCCACCTGGGTTTTCACCTCTTGCAGCGCGGCGCGGGAGACCGTTTCTTTTCGGCCGTCGACATAGAGCAGCACGTGGGTGCCGACGTTCGGCTGCGAGCCACCATACATCACCACGGCGATATGATGCCACTTGCCATCGCGCAGGTCGGTGGTGCCGATGATCTGTCCGCCGTGCAGTCCCAGCCGCAAGCGTCCCACCGGACCATCTTTCACCAGTGGGTTGACGGAAATTTGCCAAGCTTCGCCGAGATCGGCTTTTCGACCCCAGGAAACCATCCCAAAACCCTGCGTCAGGATGAAATCTTCGGGCACTCGGACCCAGAAACTCACGGTGCGTGGGGAGCCTCCCTCGATGCCGCGGTAGTTGCTTTCGGCATAGGCACCGCGACCGTCAAAGTGCAGAGCCGCGCCGCGCGCACCATCGATCCATTGCGGCGTGGTGCCAGGAGGGTCCGCGAAGAAAACCAGATCGTTGGGTTGTCCATTTGATCTGCCCAGTTCACCTTGAGCGCGCGCCAGAAGTCCCTTGGAATCGTCAAAATTCCAGTGAATGAACTGCGCGGCTACATCGTGGCGCGGGGGCATGCGGGTGTAGAATTTTCCCACATCGGCGTCGATCGCTTCTCCTCCTTCGGGGTGCAGGCGGAATGCTTTGTTTTTTTTCAGGGTGACCGACTCGCCCTTCGAGGGAATCGCTTCGACGCTGCCGTCGATGACGTGGGTCTCCACCACATCGTCGTCCGATACCGAAACGGCGAATTCCGTGCCGAGATCGACCACACTGCCCTGGGAGGTTTCCACCCGATAGCCGTGACCTTTTTCCGTGGCTCGCATCACCAGGCTGCCGCGATGCAACACAGCGCGGTCGGCTGCCGGGAAATCGACATGCGCCGGTCCCTCGACGACCAGGGTGCCGCGACCTGCCAGTTCCAGTTCTAACAATCCGGAGTCGAATCGAACCGAGTCGCCTGCCTGCACGACCGCTCCGTCGGTCAGACGCTCCCCATGCCACTGGACGCCATCGCTGTGCATCAGAGTGGCGATGGTTGTCTGCTCCGTGGACAAAGAAGGGAGGTTCCAGAAGAAAATAGCCGTCGCGCAGAGAGCCATGACCGCAGCCAGGGCGAGCACTTGTCGGGTGGATCGGCGTCGGCTGAGTCGGGCCGTGACCTGGCTGGTGAAACCCTCCGCTTCCGCGTCTGCCACCTTGCTAATGATCTGCCGCTGCATCCGCTCGCTGGCCAGTTCATCTTCGCAGGCAATGCTAAGCTGTCCGTGCAGGGCGATCTGACGGCGGACTTCGGCGGCCAGCTGGGGATTCTTGCGCAGCCTTTGCTTCAGCTCGGCCACTTGCTCGGTGTGGAGCTCTCCTTCGACGAGCAGGGCGATCAGTTCCTCGGTGGATTCGGGTTTCATGCGTTTTCGGCGGCGAGTTGGTTTTCGATACAGCTTGCCAGCGATTTCCGCAGGCGATGAAGTTTCATGGTGATGGCGGAGTATCCCTGCGCTTGTTCGGCGGCGATTTCCTGGACGGATTTTCCGGTGACGTAGCGATCGTGCAACAGCTCGTTCGACGGCCCCTTGACCTTGCTCATGCAGAATTTTAAGGCGTCGATGGTATCGTTTCCTACCGCAAACTCATCGTCATCGCCTGTATCCAATAAGGCCTGAAGTTCAAGGTCGCCACCGATGCTGTCTTCGCGTTTTTTACGGATGTGATTGCGGAAGTGGTTGTGAGCGATCGACCGCAGCCAGGCCTCGAAGCTACCATCGCCACGGAACTCTCGGATTTTTTTAAAGGCGGTGACGAATGCGTCCTGCGCCAGGTCATCGGCGGCGGTCCAGTCGCGCAGTTGCCCACGGAGCCAGCCACGCAGCCATCCCTGATGCGCACGCACCAGTTCGCCAAACGCATCCAAGTCGCCGGACTGGCTGCGTTTGATCAGCTCAAGATGTTCGTGGGAACTATCCATGGATATGGGTAGGTGTAGCCAAGCAAGCGAGGTAACACAAGTTTCAGAATAAAATCGTCCCGCCGACATGGAGCGGGCGGGACGGAGAGCCTTGATCGATGTTAACCCTCTCGGATTACTTGCGGCGACGGAGGATGAGCGCGAGTCCGCCAAGTCCGAGAAGGGCTGCAGAGGAGGGTTCTGGAACGACGGTTCCATTAACCTCGAAAGCATTTAACAGACCGGAGCTTGAAGTCCAAGCCCCCGGATTGCTTCCGGTTCCGCCTGTCGCGAACAAGCCAGCTGTATTGCTAGCGGTTCCTGTCGCAGCTTCTGTAAAGCTTTCCCAGCCGACGCTCTCGCCAGTGTTATCAAAGCTCGCAAGCGCCACCCAGTAAGTCGTATTAGCTGCAAGAGTAATCGCTGAGTCGGGTGCGAATTCAAATATGTTCCCAGTAGAGTTCCCAGTATATGACAGATCGCTAAGAAGCGTGCCGATCGGAGCGCTAGTACCGTCATCCGACCAAATTGCTAAGTTTACGTTGTTAAGCTCATCTGTGGTAGCACCGCTTAGGCTAAGTCGAACTGTGTCGAGGGAGTAGTCGTCTCCTGATGCCGTGACGAAATTAAGCGCTTTACCGGCATTGTTACCATCAGTAATATTGCTGGTAGTTCCAGCCGTTGTTCCGATGCTACTGAATAGTACGACGGCTTGAGACAGCGAGGCTGATGCAGCCAATGTGGCCATTGCAAGAACAGAGGATTTTAGATAGGTTGTGTTTTTCATAATCATTGTTGGTTGGTAGCCAATTGCTTGGGTGGATCATGATTGATATTCATGATTTAAAATGAAACACCTAGTATTGGTCTATTAAGGGAGTGTTGCGGGCCACATGGATTAACACATCAAAGTGCATTTTTTTTGCAGGGGCTGCACCATGGCCGCGAGCTGCTGAAAGGAAGCAATATTTTTTGTGTTATTCCGGGTCTGCTACAACATTGATGCATGTAGATGGGCTCAAATCATGAGCACGGCGTCGATCATCGATCAAGTCCCAGCGAGCTAATTCACAGGCCACTATCTCATTGTCCCAGAACCATCATTCTTCCTTCGAAAGTCCCAGATTTATCAAACCGATCATATGAAATTTAAACTCCTCGTAGCATTCGCCGCCCTGACATCCTCGGGCTTCGCAGACTCTGCTCCGCCGAAACAAATCTCCGGCATCTACCCGCACCTCGCGATGTTCAATAACGAGAATGAGTGTGGAACGGGAGCCATTGTGCCGTGGGCGGACCGACTCTGGGTCATCACCTATGCGCCTCATGCGCCGAGAGGATCGTCTGACAAACTCTATGAAATTACCCCGGATTTAAAACAAATCGTCCGACCCGAATCCGTCGGTGGCACTCCGGCGAACCGGATGATCCACAAGGAGTCCAATCAGCTGTTCATCGGACCGTATATTATCGATGCCGATCGCCAAGTCCGCGCTATCCCACACACGGCGATGTTTGGTCGTCTCACTGGCAACGCCCGGCACCTCACAAAGCCTGCCGAGAAAATGGTCTATGCCACGATGGAGGAGGGGATTTACGAAGTGGATGTGCAATCTCTCGAGGTCAAGGAACTCTGGGCTGACGAACAGCGTAAGACCAAGAAACGCAAGGCCAACCTCCCCGGCTACCATGGCAAAGGGTTCTATTCCGGTCAGGGTGTTTACATCTATTCCAACAACGGCGAACACGGAAAGGCCGCAAAAACTCGCCCGGACGTTCCCTCCGGTGTGCTCGCCGAGTGGGACGGCAAGGCCAAGGCCTGGACCATTGTCCGACGAAATCAGTTCACCGAGATCACTGGCCCTGGCGGCATTCACGGCAGTGCTAACCCTGCCACCGACCCAATCTGGGCCGTCGGCTGGGATTACCGCTCGCTCATGCTCGGCGTTCGCATGCCAGAGAAAGGTTGGACCTTTTACCGTCTGCCCAAAGGCTCCCACTCCTACGATGGTGCCCATGGTTGGAACACCGAGTGGCCACGCATCCGCGACATTGGCGAGGACGACTACCTGATGACCATGCACGGCACGTTTTGGAAATTCCCCAAGACCTTCACACCTGACAATTCGTCCGGCATCGCACCACGCAGCAACTACCTGAAAGTCATCGGCGATTTCACTCGCTGGAACGACCACATTGTCATGGGCTGTGACGACACCGCCAAGGCCGAGTTCCTCAACAAGCGCAAAGCCAAGGGCGAAATCGCGGCTCCGCAGTCGCAGTCGAACCTCTGGTTTGTGACGCCGGATCAGCTCGATCACTTCGGCCCCGTGATTGGTCGTGGTGCGGTGTGGGAAAAGGAAGCCGTGCAAGCCAAGCAGCCATCCGATCCCTATCTGTTCTCAGGCTACGACATCCGTGGCCTGCACCTCAGCCACGAAGCGGATCAAGCGGTCACCTTCACCCTCGAGGTGGACCAACAAGGTGATGGAAATTGGACCCCGCTCAAGCAGATCGAAGTGGCCGCGAAGGGTTATGTTTTCACGGCCTTCACAGCCGAGGAAAGCGGCACTTGGGTGCGCATCACCAGCAACATCGACCTCCCCAAAGCCACCGCCGCATTCACCTACCGCAACGAGGATAGCCGCAGTGACAAAGCCGATGCCATGTTCAATGGTCTGGCCACATCCGACCAGCTAACAGGAGGTCTCGTCCGTGCGCGTGACAAAAACAAACGCACACTCTCGTTCGCCGCCGTGGATGCCCAGGGCAAGGACATCGGCTACTACGAAATGGCAGACGACCTGACGCTGAAACGCACGGATGACCAAGCTGCTCACAGCCACACCAAGCAGCACACCGCCATCCCCTCCGCCGCTCTCAGCACGGATGCCGCATCCGTTATTTACACCGATGAACAAGGCAAACGCTGGCGCCTTCCCAAGGCGGAACTGACCGGCTCACACCCGCTCGGTAGTGCTCGCATTGCTCGCGAAGTCGCCACCGAACGCGATCTGCTCAACGCCCACGGCACCTTCTACGAACTGCCCGCACGGAATGCCGGCGGTATTTCCAAACTCCGCGCGATTGCCACGCACAATCGCTACATCCACGACTTCTGTTCCTATCGAGGGCTTCTGATCATGTCCGGTATCGCCCAAGATCAGACCGGACAGACCTATCTGTCGGATCAAAACAAGCACACCATCACCTCGGACGATGGCAAAACAGCACTCTGGGCCGGTGCCATCGACGACATCTGGAAGCTCGGCAAGCCGCATGGAAAAGGTGGCCCGTGGAAAGACGCCGAGGTGAAAGCAGGCAAGCCATCCGATCCCTATCTGATGACCGGCTATGATCACAAATCACTCGCGATTTCCGCTTCGGAAAAATGCAGCATCACCGCCCAGGTCGACCTCACAGGCACCGGCCACTGGGTGAACTACCGCACATTCACCGTAGATGATATCGATCAAGAAGTGACTCACGAATTCCCCAAAGAATTCCAAGCCTACTGGATTCGTTTTGTCTCCGATCGTGACGCCTCGGTGACGACTCAGCTCATCTACCGTTAGATCCACTAACAGTTGCGACAAACAGTTTTCCGACACATACGATGTGTGTGTTGGAATGGCCGATCAGAAGCCAGTGATTGCCGGTTTCTTGATCCCATGGCAAGCACCAAAACTGGTAACGAAGTGGGGGAGTAGTCAGCTGGGCATAGATAGGGAAACCCTTTTTTAACGTGCCTTCTCGAGCTGCTCCGTGACGTAGGCTTCGTCGTTATACATTTTCAAGATGTAGGACCCGTCGTCTTTCCGTTCCACCATCCAGATCGTTGCATTACCGAGGCCTCTCCGGGCTTTTCCTGTCGGCTCTTCCTTGAGCAGCAGCTTGAGCAACGACACCCCGGAGCTGTTATGCCCCGCCAGCAAGATGGACTTCTCGGTGTTTCCAAATCGTTTTTCGATCAAGGCGATCACGTGTTGTGAGACATGCTTCGTGTAGGCCACTTTCAGTTCTTCGGCGCAGCCTTTGGGATATGAGGCGTAGTGGTTTTTGCCATCGGGTCTGAGGAAAAAGTGGTTCTGTTCGTCCTTCTCGATTTGAATGGCTTTACCACGGTTCAAGATCTCTTCCTTCACCTCAGGCAAGTCTTCGGAAAGGATGCTTCGCATGCCGGGCGCTTCTCTGAGCTTCGGCCAAATTTCAGCCTGTTGTTTCGTTGCCTTCAGATACGGTTGGATTGTGTTCCGGCACCTCCAGAGTGGGCTGCTGGCGATGAAATCGAATCGATACTTCTGTAGTTTTTTCGTCGCTCCGACCACCTCCTTGAGCCCCTGAGGGGTAAACATATTCGGATTCCCAACATAGGCCGGCCACTCTGCCTCCGGCACTCCTTTTTGCTGCCATTCCTTTTTCACATTGTGGCCACCCTGAGCGTGGCGGATGTAGTAGATTTTGAGTCCGGCATGAGCCACGCTGGAGAGCAGGGTGGTCATCAGCAAGGTAAGGAGGGTGGTTTTTTTCATGGGCTTGTTAGTGGTTATTTGTTGGGTGATTCCAATCGCACTCGTTGCAGTAATTCGGCCCGGTGCAGCAGCCTGGGGGAAGGTGATGTTCGTCGATTCGAATAACGTGGGCGTAGCACAAACCTACGCGCCGGAAGAGGGCTTGTTGCACGCAAAGTATGCCATCGAGTGGGGCAGAGAGATTATTTGAGTCATAAGCCGGACTCATCATTTTGATGTGTTGGTAGTGTGTAAAATGAAATTTCCTTGTCTAATTTATCAATTCTCGGAGAATGGCCCCGACTAACAGCTCCGTAGCACCATTTTTTAACAGACTTGGTGCACGATTTCCCACCGCACCATCGATTTCTTACATGCCAAAACCGTCTGACAAATTACTCGCCGGATCTCCGGAGCCACGGATCGGTGTGATGATCGAAACCGGACGTTCGTTCAGCAGAGGCCTGATCCAAGGCATCGCCCAGTATGCCAAGGAGCATGGCCCGTGGCAGATTATCCTACATGAACACCATCGGGAAGCAGGCGTGCCGAAGTGGCTGGAGGACTGGGATGGCGACGGCTTGATCACGCGTGTTTATGATCCTGACTTGGCCGACTTCCTTGCTGCTGCTCCGTATCCAGTGGTGGATATTGCAGGCAGTAGCGGGCATCCGCAGATTCCATCGGTTCAGGTGGATCAAAAATTGATGGCTCGATCGGTCGCCGAGTTTTTTCTCAATGCGGCATTTTCTAGCTTTGCCTTTTGCGGCTATCCGGGGCTGCGTTATTCCGACGAGCATCAGGCCGCATTCCTTCAGGAACTTGCCTCGCGGGGCTTTTCCGCCTCGGTCTATCACGCCCCCGACCAACGAATCACCCATGATTTGAACCAGCGGGAGGAATTCAACCCGGAGGGGTCTCCGGAGCTCACCGAATGGGTGCTCTCGCTGCCGAAACGCACTGCCATTTTTACCTGCACGGACCTGCGTGCCTTGCAGTTGCAGATGTGTATTAAGAATGCAGGGAAACGTATTCCCGAAGACATCTCCGTGCTGGGACTGGGCGACGAAACCGTGATGTGCAGCCTGGCCAACCCTGAACTGAGCAGTGTGCGCCACGACTCCCGGACGATGGCCAAACTGGCCTGTCATTGGATGCAAAACCTCATCGACCAGGAAGATCTCGCCGCTCCTGTGCCTCAGAATTTCACCATCACCGAGCGAGCCTCCACCGATGCGATTGCCAGTGACGACCCCCTGCTGGTTAAGGCGATGCGTTTCATCAGGGCGAACTGTCATAAAACCATCAATGCCCAGTCGGTGCTCTCACATGTCGAGCGATCGCGCAACACCGTGGAAACCAGGTTCCGAAATTATCTGGGGCGCACCGTGGCCGATGAAATCCTCCGGCTTCGCATCGAACGGGCACGACTCATTCTTACCCGCACGAACCTGAGCATCGAACAAACGGCGCACTCCTGTGGCTTTGCCACGGTCGCGCACTTCACGCGCTTGTTTAAAAAGGAAACCTCCTACACGCCGGGAAGCTACCGGAGTATTTACACCCTGACGCAATAGAACAGCGGCTTGGTTATTCGACTCTTCAGTATTCGGGTTTCGAGAACGGTCATGTGCGACGCTCCATTCTGACAAATCAGACCATCATTTTCACAGATATGAATAGTGACAATGGCGGTGGGAAGACGAGATTGTTCGCTGCGTGGGACGCCACACTACGCCGTTCACTTGTCAATCTCCCATGAAAAACATGATGTCTAAAAAAGGATTTTTACTTGCTCTGTTCGCCTGTTCTTTCGGAGCTGTCAGCTCCGTCGGTGCCGCCGAACCAGCTCCGAACATTCTGGTGATCCTACTCGACGACGCCGGTTACAATGATTTCGGATTCATGGGCGGCACCTCGATGAAAACTCCTAACATCGACCGCCTGGCAGCCAGCGGCATGGTCTGCACCGATGCGCATACCTCGGGGACCACCTGCAGCCCGTCGCGCGCAGGCATCATGACCGGGCGCTATCAGCAGCGATTCGGGCATCATGAAAATACACCACCGCACGGCAAGGGCATGGACCCCTCCGAGAAAACGATGGGCGATGCATTGAAGGCCGGTGGCTATAAGACCATGTATGTCGGCAAGTGGCACCTTGGCGACATGAAGAAACATTACCCCACCAATCGCGGCTGGGATGAATTTGTCGGTTTGCGAGAAGGCAGCCGATCCTATTTCCCAAGGAAAAATGAGAAACTGGGTGACCCCAGAGCGATCGAGCACAATGGCAAATTGGCGAAGTGGGATGGCTACCTGACGGACTACTTCACCGATGTCGCGGTCGATTATCTCAAACAAGCCAAGGATAAACCGTTCTGCATGTTCCTCTCCTACACCGCGCCGCACACACCGATGCATGCCAAGAAGGAACATCTGAAAATGTTCGAGGGTCACCCACGGCAAAAACTTGCCGCCATGTTGTGGTCGGTGGACGAGGGCATTGGCCGCGTTCTCCAGACCTTGGAGGAGCTGAACTTGCGGGAAAACACGCTGGTATTTTTTCTCAGTGACAACGGTGGCAGTTCGGCAAGCAGGAGCGACAACGGCCCGTTGAAAGGTTACAAAGGCACCAAGTTCGAAGGCGGCCAGCGTGTTCCCTTTGTGGTTTCCTGGCCTGCCAAGATCCCGGAAGGAGGGACTTATCAAGGACTGGTTTCAGCCCTCGATATCTACCCCACCAGTGCTCGGGCAGCCGGTGCTCCACTTGATCTTGGGAAAGCGCTCGACGGCGTCAACCTGATCCCGTTTCTACTGGGTGAAAATATGGGCGAGCCGCACGAGGTGCTCTACTGGAGCCGATCGATTGAGGATGCGATTCGTGTGGGCGACTACAAACTCATCGGTCACGAACACCACGGCTGGCGACTGTATAATCTCAAAGAGGACATCGGCGAGACGAAGAATCTGACCGCACTCTATCCTGAAAAAGTGCAGGAAATGCAAGAACTCTATCTGGCATGGGAAAAGCAGCTGCCAAACGCCAAGTGGTCAAGCCCCTCGAAGTGGGTCAAGTTGAAGTCCAAAATGTATGGTGAATTGCTGAAGCGTGATGCTGTTCCCGAAGACCCGTCTGCAACGAGGGGGTATCATGAGAAGTGATAATAATTTTGATAAATTAGACAATCGAATTGATGGTTCAGACTCTAGACGGTTTCTAATGAAATAGTTAGGTTTGTATGTCGCGCAGGTGCACTCCGTGAACCTGGGCTGCTCGCCTCGAGCAATGGATAGATCAATTAACTTTCGATCTAACCCAGATCGAGGTTCTCTACTCGGTCATGATCCGCTGCAAGTCATCAGACCCCTGCTCGGAGAATGCACCATCATCAACCAACGAACACCTCAAGAAATTAACCAACAATCGATATGAAGAAACCTTTCCAATCCGCAGCGCTTGCCGCGGTGATTCTGCCACTGACCGTTGGCGTGTCCGAGGCTGTAGTCATTGCCAATTATGATTTTACCGCCTATAGTTTAACCAATAGCGTGGGCGTTACGCCTGGAGTTACCGTGTCCGACTTCTCAGTAGGAAACTATGGAGATCTCACTGATAACGGAGCATCTGATAACCTGCGTCTTTCTGGAGATGACAATACTGACAATAGCACAGGAGCAGCCTTCACGAACGGAAATTTCTTAAGCTTCTCAGTCACCGTGGCAGATGGATACACCATGGATCTTAATACGCTCTCCATAGATACCCAAGTAACCAATGCCTTTCAGTATAGCAACGCACGTATCTACACAAGTATTCAAGGGTTTGATGATGTCGTCGACGATACGATTGCTCAAATTGGAGTCTCCTCAGGCGGCGGATTTCAAGCATTAACGACAAATATCATCGACTTCAACGGTGACTCGTATTTGGGAAGTAACATTTCAGATGCTGATTTTAACGGTCTTACGGACACGACGGTGACGTTTTATATTCCTTGGGTCGATAATTCAGGGTCAGATACACGGTATTCTGACGTTGATAACGTTAGCCTGGATGCCACCGTCACTGTAATCCCTGAGCCCAGCTCTGCGATGTTACTCGGCCTCGGTGGCCTCGCACTGGTGCTGCGTCGTAAGAAATAGGCAATAGCTCGGAGAATTGATTCTCTAACGACCTACAAACCTACACTACGTTTCAAAAGGCGACTTCTCTTGGCAGAAGCCGCCTTTTTTCAGCCTTGAGTCCGGCCAAAGTCTCGTCTCACAATCCTGCCACTATTCTATCCCATCCCATGAAACCTACCATCTTTCCTACTTCTTACCATGCATGGCGTCACTCAGGGTGCGCGGTGCTGATGTGCATCGTCGCCGTCGCCACCACAGCAGCAAACGCGCAGCTGCGGAATGAAATCAAGCCAGGGCAAGTCTGGAACGATACCGAGGGCAAACCGATCAATGCTCACGGTGGCTGCGTCATTTTCCATGAGGGCCTTTACTACTGGTATGGCACCCACAAGATCAAGGGGCTCTCCGAAAAGACCCATGCGGACGGTGGCTTTCGCTGTTACTCATCCAAGGACCTCGTGAACTGGAAGAACGAAGGCATGATGCTTAGCCTGGATCGGCCTGAGGATGAAGACCTCACCCATGAGTGTAACGCTGACCGCCCGAAGGTTATTTTTAATAAAAAGACCCGTAAGTTTGTGATGTTCTTTAAGCTCTATCTCCGCGGCCAAGGGACGAAAATTGCCTACACTGCGGTAGCCACTTCGCCAGATCCGACGGGGCCGTTCACTTACCGACACAAGTTTCTCGGTGGCAACTCAGCCAATGGCACTGGCGACTTTGCCATGTTTAAGGATGATGACGGCAGCCTCTATCACCTCGCCGTGCGCAAACCTAACAAGGAATTCGTCATCGGTAAAATGCGTGACGACTACCTGCTCCCCGAGGGCGATTACAAGGTCGCCAAAGGCATCACCAAACACACCGAAGGCCCTGCGCTGTTGAAGCACATGGGTCAATATATCATGCTGGCCTCTGGATCCACCGGTTGGCGACCGAATGCCGCGCGGCAGTTTTCCGCTGACTCGATCACCGGGCCGTGGACACCCGCCAAAAACCCAGTGTCCGGCAAAAACCCACACAATCAACTCGGCGCCAAACTGACCTTCGGCGGACAATCTAACTTCATCCTCAAAGTCGAAGGCAAGGAGAATGCATTTATTGCCATGTTCGATATCAATAAACCCGACCACCCCTATGAGAGTGGCTACATCTGGTTACCCATCACTTTGAAAGGCAGCAAGATGTCGATTCCATGGCGCGACTCCTGGTCGTTAGACGTTTTCAAGTAGAGCAAAATTCCAATGTTGATCAGGTTATATTACAGCTGCATGGCGGTTCTTTTTTCGACGGCCACTTTAGCATTTGCGGAAACGACACCGACGATTCTCGCCCTCGGCGACTCCATGACAGCCGGCGGGAAGAGTTTTGTCTGTTATCGTGAGGTTTTGGTTCCCGAATTACGTAAAAAAAAATTGCGGTTAGATTCATTGGGCCGCGAGCAGATGCTGTTTCAGCGCATGCTGGATACGGAGGCAAGAGCACTGGCTACCTGTTAAGTATCTCTAAAAACATCTACAAGAAGTATCCTGCCGATATCGTCATGATTCATTCGGGTCACAATAGCTTCAGCAAAGACAAGCCTGTGCCTGGAATGATCCGCGATACGGAAGCCATCATTAACAACCTCAGGAAGATTAATCCTGAGGTCCGCATTCTGTTGGCCCAGGTGATTCCGGCCGGAAAGCTCCCCAAGTATTCGTATATTCCTGAGTTGAACCAAGAATTGGCAACACTGGCAACGCGTCTATTACAAGAGGGGGTGCGCATAACACTCGTGAACCAGGCCGATGGATTCGATTGGAAGGTTGATACAGTCAAAGACAAGGTGCATCCCAATGCGGCTGGAGCGAAGAAGATGTCAGACAAATGGATGGCGGCACTTCTTCCGGCCTTAGGCCACCCAAAGATATTGGCGTATGAACAGCTGCGGCTTTGGCATGGGGCTGCCCCCGGACTTGCCGCTAAGCTGTCGCCGGAGAAGGACCTACCGCAAGGACGTGTCTTTCACGTTAGTGTTCCCACGCTTGATGTTTACCGCCCGCATCGTGCAAATGGAGTCACACTGATTATCTGCTCAGGAGGTGGGTATAAGAAACTAGCCTCCGGCCCGCTGGGTCTTGGAGCCGTTGACGAGTTTTTAGAGGACGGTTACACAGTCTGTTCTCTAAAATATAGATTATCTCCTCCTTCAGCCAATGTCGTCAAGGACGCTTGGATGGATGGGGCACGAGCCGTGCGGCTGGTCAGGAGTCGCGCCAGAGAGTGGAAGATAGATCCAGAGCGTATCGGAATGATTGGCTTTTCCGCTGGCTCTAACATGATTTTGAATTTGGCGTGCAAACATGATAGAGGCGACCCGAATGCTAAAGACCCACTTGCAAGACTGAGTGGTCACCCCAACTTCATGGTGCTCGCCGCTCTCTGGCTAAATAAACAGAATAAGGTAACCGACTGGGCCATCCACCCACAACTCCCACCCACTTTAATCCTCAGTGCTAGCGATGACCTAACAGCACCCACTCAGGACACTGAAGAGATGGCCAAAGCATTTCGCAAAGCACAGGTTCCAGTGCAACTTGAAATTTACGACCGCGGCGGCCACATGGCGTTCAATTTCCCATCCCCGAAAGCTGCCGACTGGCCGCAGCGTTTCAGGAAGTGGATCAAACAACTGAACGTCGCTACCAAAAGGTAGACGGAGTTTACAGCCTACAGCACTCTAACACGGAAGATAGCGGCGGGGGCGCCGTGGGTGGCGTGGATTTTTACTTTCAAAGACTGCACCTTGAGGGCTTCGTTGAGCGATAGGCTGTAGCGGGCACCATGGTGGTCTCTCACTTCGGCCAGGACTTGGTCGTCATCGGTCAACAGGTCAAAATCCTTCACCATGAAGGGCACCACTTCCTCCGGGTGCGTCATCAGCACCGATTCCATCGGGTGATCCCAGTCAGGGTCAAACTCAAGGGTCACTTGGCTGATCTCGATCGGATCCTGCCACTGAAGTTGTAACTCGGGTGCTGGATCCTTGGGGCTGGCAATCCAGGCATTGGTCAGCTCCGTCGGGCGCGAGGGGTAGGAGGAGACGTTGTCCGGGCTGAACAGCTCAATGGCGGGCTCAATGCCCATCGCCAAATTACATCCTTCGGGTCGGCGTTTGGGCAGCCAGAATTCAAAGCTATCAATGCCGATGCCCTCGGGCGGACTTTGTAAACTCGAGGTGGCTACGGCTTTGTTATAGGCATTGGTCACGGCCAGCACCCCGGTGAGCCGATCGCCACTCAGGCGCACTTCGGCCCCAGGGGATTCGCATAATTTGATGAAATAGTAACCCGCGGTGTCGATGTGAGATTGGAACTGGGCGGTGATGTTTCCGACGCCTTCTTCGAATGGAACCACAATCGTCTCGACCAGTTCGTCCGGGGTAAAGTTGCCTTTTTTCTGAGAGCGTAGCAGCTCGACCCGCAAAGACCCCGCCTGCTGCGCGTTGAGTTCGAAGGTAAAACGGGGGCATGCTCCTGTGTTGAGCGGCAGCAGCATTGCCCATCCGTGGTCCAATGACATCCAGTCCTGGTTCGCCGGGATCTCGGCGAGGCTGAGTGTGGAGCTGGCGCTGATGGCGGCGGTCGCCGTCTGATCATCGGGGTCGACGATTGTTTTCCCGGGAAGAAACTGGCCAATGCGATCCAGCCGCACTTGCAGATCGCCAAGATGTTTGGCGTCCATGATGTCACGTGGCTGCAGTGAGCGTTCTTTGCAAAGTGCCGCAGCCACCGCCACCGCCTGAGCGCCGGCCGCGCAGGTGGCCATCACCCGCGTGGTGCCGAAGGCCACATGAGTGGCGCTAATGATGCGTCCTGCTAGAAAGAGGTTGTTGATATTTTTGCTGTAATAACAGCGGTAGGGGATGCCGTAAACACCCTTGGAGTGCCATTGATTGCAACCCGCGCCTTCGGCGTAAACCCCGTCGGCAGGGTGCAGATCGACCGACCAGCCACCGTGGGCCACAACATCGTCAAAGTGAGTCTGCTCGACCACATCGCGCTGGTGAATCATGTAGTCGCCTTCAAATCGGCGGCTCTCGCGCTTACCTGGAATATGGCCAACCCACTCCAGTGTCATGGTATCGGCCTCGGGGAATTTGCCGGAGTTTTTGATGTAGTTCCAGACACCGTAAACCACCTTCCACAGCTCCCACTTGATGTCTTCAGTGGCGTGGATGGTATCGAGTCGACCACCGTATTCGAGCCACCAGAAGTTACACCCCTGCATGTTCGAACTGAACTGGCGGTAGCGCGGGATCTTGGTGATGTCTTTCAGCGCCCAGCTGGGTGGGGTGAACTTCACCGGGGTGCCCACGTCTTTGCTGTAGAAATACATCGAGTGTCCTAACAGCTCGCCGTAGGATTTGTCCGGGGCAAAACCTTCGTTGAACTCCTCCTTGGTTTCGGCCCCCATGCGGAAGGCAGCGCCGGCAAGAAATCCTACGATGCCATCGCCCGAGGCATCACAGAACAACGGAGCGGTGAGTCGATACTGCGTCGAGTTCTGCGAACAAAAGGCACGCACGGCCGAGATGGTGTCGGGGTCGGATTTTTCGACGTCATAGGCCGCTGTGTTTAGCAGCAGGGTGACGTTCTTTTCCTCGATCACTTTTTCCAACAGAATGGTATCGAAAATCAACGCGTTCCCCTGTCGGTTCCGGTAGAGGTTTTCCTCCATGATTTCGTTCATGACACCGCCCTCGCGCGACCAGCGGTTGTTATTTCCTAGGTGAGATGTCGCGCCGAGAATCCAGAGCCGCACTTCGCTCGAGGCATTGCCACCCAGCACCGGCCGATCTTGCACCAGCACCACCTTCATGCCTTCGCGCGCCGCCGTGATCGCGCCGCACGCACCTGCTAAACCTCCGCCAACGATGACGAGGTCGGATTCGATTTCTTCTTCACGGAGGCTTCGTGAGTCACATGCTGTTTCTGTAATCATTGGAAAAGTGGAAAATTATTGGGAAAGTTGGGTAGCCGCGGACTTGCGGCAGACGAATAAAATGACGCCGGAAATCACCGCGAGGATGGCACCGAAGATGGAAAGCACGACGGTGGAGTTCGAGTCGTTGACGGCGATCAGGGAGAACATCATCAAGGAGCAGACGGCAAGGCACCAGGCGACGACTTTGGCGGCGATTGGATTGGATCCCGTGCTGCGCTGATGTTCCGCTTCGTCCTCCTGCTTGGTCAGTGCTGCGATGGCTTTCCAGCCCTCGGATTCACCGCGCGACATGATCTCGATGGCTCCGAGAACCATGACCGGGAAAATCACACCGACAAAGGTTTTGAGGAAGGATGCGTTGGCGACCACCCAGTCGTTCGCCGTGGTCATGCTCTCGAACCAGCCGTTTTCGCCAAAGCCAAAACGAATGATCGCACCGATGGCAAAGCCGCTCAAGCCAGTGATCCAAACGGCGCGTCCATTGATGCGCCGACTGAACAAGCCCCATATCGAAGGAGCCAGAAGAGGCACCACCATCAGCGAGGTGATGCTGATGATCAGATCCTTGACCTGTCCGAATTTCTCAATCTCCAAGGCGATGAAGATAAGGAGGGCACCAAGAAAAATGGTGAAAAACCGACCAGCTTTCACCATCGAGCTGCTGTCGGTTTTTTTCGCCAGTGGTTTGTAAATGTCATTGGTTAGAACACCGGAAAACACATTCAGTTGGGAGCTCACCATGCTGGCGGTGGCGGAAAACATCGCCGCTAACATCAGGCCAACCATGCCGATCGGCAGCACCGCTTTGCATGAAAGGATGTAGGCCTGCTCCGGGTCGGCACCGGGGTCAATCACCTGATAAATCATCGGCGGCAGCAACCAGAGGATCGGGCTCACTAGATAGAGTATGCCAAAAAGATAGGTGCTCTTGCGGGCGTCCTTTTTGGTCGGCACACAAAGATACCTCTGCACAAATGCCCACTCGGCGCCGATCATGAAGAAGTGGATCGCCGCCCAGCCGACGAGGAAAAAGACGGTGTATCCCTCGGCCTCATTCACCAGGTTGAAAAATCCTTCCGGAGCATCGGCGATGAATCCGCTCACTCCTCCAACACGGCCGAGCGCCAGCGGAACGACAAAGAGCACCGCCAAGTTCAGAATGATGAACTGCAGCACATCCGTCATCAACACCGCCCAGAGCCCGCCAATCATGGTGTAGAGCACCACGATGCTGCCGAAAATAAGGATCGCATAACGCAGCGACAGATTGCCTGTTTCCGGATCCCGCAGCGGATTTCCTTCGCCCAGCGGCATCAGTGCGACCAGAATTTTGGCCAGAGCATAGAGCGCGGCCGCCGTGCCGATGACGCGTAGCACCATCATCGACCAGGTGTAAAAGTGCAGCGCCCCCTTGCCGAATCGAAGCCTCACATATTCCGCCGGTGTCGCGATCCCCATGCCCTTCCACTTGCTGGCAATGAAGTATCCGGCCAACAATGCCGCCACACCATACATCAGGTTGATCATCACCGCCACCAAACCCAGTCCGAAGGCAATGCTGCCCCAGACCACGAAGGTGTTCGCTGAAAACATCGTCATGAAGGCACTCAGGCCACTCGCCCACCAGGGAGACTCGCCACCGGCGCTGAAGAGGTCCGCTGAGTTTTTTACCAGCTTACCTAACAGAATTCCCATGAGCACGGTGCCACCGAGGTAGGCAATGAGAACGGTCCAGTCGGCAGTGTGCATGGTTTATGGGTTAAGATTGATTGAGGGCGTGGTGGCCGCCGCATCGAATTTAAAATAAGACAGGCTGATGCACCAGCTGGCGCCGTAGTTCACCCAGCCTTCAGGATGACGAAAATCTCCACCCGGCTTGAACGGATACGCGCCACTGCCTGGTAAGCTGGAGATCGAGCCACGACACAATTCCAAGCGTGCGCAGACGTTGTCCTTATAGCCCCTTGGCCATCCGCGTTCGATTTCGGGGAAACCCATGTCCGGCTTGTGCGGTGCGGCGGCGAGCTGTGGGTTGCGGCCAAAGACATGATCGACCGATGCCGTGGCCAGCTCCTCAAGCCGCTGCTTGAGCTGCGGATCATCCACCACCCAAGCGGCAGCCGTTGCGATCGCCGGAACACTCAGGGAGTTTCCCACTTCGTTCATCGCAGGGATCGTCCAGAGATCTTCCAGGTCATAACGGCGGAAGTCCCACATGTTGTCTGATCGACTAACCGCTACCCTCGCCCACTCGGTGATTTTTTCCTGCAAACCGTCGGGTGCATGGTCCGGGTATTTTTGCAGCAACCACACCAGGTTGGGAATCGTGCGGTGCTCACTCATGCGGTGGCCTTTGGTCGTGCGGGGGTCGTTCCAGTCGAGATGTTTGATGATCCATTCGGCCTGCTTCACCGCCGCGTTGAGATACTTCTCCGCGCCCTTGCGTCCTTCACGCTGGGCGACCTCATACATCATCAGGTTGGGAACAATCGAGTGTCCTGGTGCGTGACGACCTTTGAAGGGGTGGAGCAATTTCTTTTTCGGCGATTTCGTCAGTGATTTTGCAGTGACGTAAGAGCTCGGTTTCCACCACGGGTTGATCTCTAACGATGGCTCCCAGTTGTTGACACAAAGTGCGTAACATTGATGGTAGAACGACTGCGGCAACCACTTTTTCAGCGCCGGCCAGGCCCACACCACGTAGGCGACCTGCTCGATCGTCTGCGCATGAATTTTCCGGCCATCCGGGTCACGGCTTGGGTCCTTGGTTGCGGGGTTGACCAGGTAATAGCCCGCCCCCCAGTGGATCATTTTCACCACATCCGGAGCATCGGCTTTGGGCGGCTCGAGTTGATAGTATTGGCGCACCGCCTCCATCACGCCTTCGGAACCCGGGTTCTTGGCGTCGAAGGGGAAATTCGCCGCTGTCACTCGCGCCTTTTCCGCCTGCCAGTCAATCTGCTTCGGCATGCCGTCGATCCGTTTGGTGTCGGCCAGGTAAAAGAGCACCAGCGACGGAACGATGGCATCGTAATAGGTGCCGTCCCGCCATGGACATCCCCCGTAGGCGCTGGGGTGGGTGCCAACGACGGAGCGCGAATCGATCAGGAAATCCACCGCCGGCTGCCAGAATTGTTCGTCGTAAAGATTCTCCCGGATCAGAAACGGATCGCTTTGATTCGTTTTCAGTGACCCTCCGCTCAGGGTGATCAGGTAATGCTGCTGACTATCTTCGGGGCGAAACTGGCTGAAGTCACCGTTCTTATTGTTGATCACGCCACGGTAGAGCACATCGGTCGATCCTCTAAGAGTCAGAGTAAATTCAGTGCCGTCGGGCGACAAGGGAGCGGTGAACCGTTTCGAGCGACCGGTTTCATAGCCCACCTGGTTCACCGCGATCTGGTGACGGGAGCGATCGATGGCAGCGTCTTTGCCGCCTTGGCGAGCATGCGCTAACAGACCTTCTGCTTCCTTGTTATCATACACCGCAATTTCACGAATCCGCCCGACATGCGAACCGACTAAACTAAGCCGCAGCTGGCTAACCTTTTCGCCCTCGATGTAGATGCGGCGCTCGTCATCCTTGTTGTGACGAATGCGGCCCGACTTCGGTGTCACCCACTTGCCCGCGATCTTCAAACTGATGTCAAAGTCCGCCAGCACTGATTTCTGATCTTTTTTCCATCCCGAATAGACATCGACGGTGCGGATGGTCACCGGCTTGGCAAATGCCAACTCAATCCAGCCCGCTTGCTCGCCTTTGTCGGCCACCCAGCGGGAGGCATCGCTGACCACCTGATCGACCACTTTCGCCGCCGGATATTTGGCATGGGAACTTGATGCCTTCACCGTCGCACCCTTCGCCAAGTTGACCTCCTTCGCAGCCACTAGAGTGACCATGGATACCGCAAGGATCGAAAGCAGCATAGCCTGGACGACAGAGGAAATGGAGGTTCGGTGGTTCTGATTCATTCTAGATGTGGGTGACTCATCGAAGTGCAATGAGCATTGTAACTGAGGCAAAAGTAAGTGCCAGCCCTCATAGCCATTGTCATTGTTCTAATCCATGAAACTACTTGTCTAATTTGTCAGAGATCGCGCTGTATTGGCCGCTGCGCGTGACACCTTGACTATTCGCTTGATGCTAAGGAAGGGCTCACGTTAGGGTTGGGATATTATTGGCACTTATGCCTCATTCCATTTGTATCATGAAAATAAACCAGTTCACCTTTTTATGCATCGGCCTGATCATGGCCTCTTGCGCTCCTCAAGCTAGTGATTCCCCGAGCTCTGTGCCGGTTGCCAAGGTGGTGACACCGGAGCGTCACACGGTGGACGGGATGCATGAGGTGATGCAGTTCACCGATACCGGACGGGAGGTGATTGTTGCCTTGGACTGGCGGAAATACTCCACCGCCAAGGACAGCGCACTGGAGCTCGTCTATGGCGATATGAGTCGGCCTCCGGCTCAGTATATGGTTGATCAATTGACGGTATCCATCGATGGCAAAGGTGTGGCCATCCCAGCAGCGAATTACAGCTACCTAGGCTCGCAGTGGATGAACGAAATCAAGCATCTTGGTGTGTATAAGAGTGGGAGTAAGCTCAATATTTACGTCAACGTTGGCGATGGCTCGGAGGCCTGGACCGCGAGTTATCTCATCGATCCTGCTACCGGCACCTTGGTGAGCCATAAAGTTTACGATGGAGCTGAATTTCATAACAACTTCGCACCATGAGCCGCGAATCCACAGCTTTCGAGCAAAGTGTCTATGCGCTCTTGATGAAGATTCCCGTGGGGAAGGTGGTGACGTATCGTGAAATGGCCCGAGCGCTGGACTGTGGATCAGCTCAAGCGATTGGACAAGCGCTCAAGAGAAACCCACTCGCACCGGAAGTTCCTTGTCACCGGGTGATTAAAACAGATGGCGGCATTGGCGGGTATTCAGGCGAAACGATGGGGCCAAAGCTCAAAGAGAAGCTGGAACTGCTTGCCTCCGAAGGGGTCGGTTTCGACGCGACCGGAAAGCTGCAAGACCCCAAGCGGCTTCACCATTTTTAACTAAGTCGCCCTCTGGCCAGCCACGCGGGAGCAAATAAACATCCCACAAGAATCCCGTCCCAACCGGAGCTGAAACGGGATTCAGGTGTTATGTAGTCAATACTGCATACCTAAACCTAATGTGTGTGTGGATTACGAATGCGTCTGTAACTTGGCCCCACTCTGTTAAGGGATGATTGCTTTAGGAGATTCTTTTGTTAAGTTTCGGTAAAGTGACTCTCGGTAAGTGTTTTAAGCTGTGAAGAAAAAGAAATGGCCCCACTCTGACAGCAGCCAAGGTGGGGCCAAGTTCGCTGTGGGCCTGTCAACTACCAGACAGATCTCCACTCAGTGCGAGGTTTTATAGCTCAGGAATAAAAGTATGGTGTCCGCCTTACATGTTTCCTGGCGATATGTGCAAATCTCGGTGGCATCCGCATCGGACATCGCCTTGATTCTGTTGGGACACTAAGCTGTCTCTGTTAAGCGCTGATTTGAAAATGAGGATAAAATATTAAGATTATGTAAATAGATTGGTCTTAAGGGGGGCGCCGCTGCTAATTTCATGACACTCAAGATGAAGTCGGATCAGCAACGTAGAATTTTAGTAGTGGATGACGACCGTAAATTGTGCGGGCTGATTCGTGATTACCTCACCCCTCTCGGCTATGAGGTGGCCATGAAACACACAGGTGCGGCAGGGCTGGAGGCGGCACTGGCTGGAAACTTTGACGCTGTTCTGCTAGATGTGATGATGCCTGAGATGGACGGCTTCGAGATGCTCAAGGAACTGCGTAAATCCTCGAACGTTCCAGTCTTGATGCTTACGGCAATGGGGGAGGAGGCAGACCGAATTGTGGGTCTTGAGATCGGAGCGGATGACTATTTACCGAAGACCTTTTCTACCCGCGAACTTTTGGCCCGACTGAGAGCTGTCATGCGGCGGTCGGTTCTAACGGTGTCGGAAGCGGCGACGCAGGAGACCGAATACGAGGTCAACGGTCTCCAACTCAATGAGGGGACCCATCAGGTGCATTTGGATGGTGAGCAGCTGACTCTCACAGCCTTGGAGTTTGCCATCCTTGCCTCGTTAATGCGTTCGCGTGGTCGGGTGAAATCTCGCGAACAGCTGCTGGACGACGTCTCGGATCGAAAATTCGATGTCTTTGACCGGTCGATCGATGTGCACATGTCGGCCCTGAGGAAAAAGCTGGGTGACAACGCCGCGGCGCCTCGTTTCATCCGCACGATTCGCGGCATTGGCTACCAGTTTATTGTCAGTGAGGGAGGGAGTGAAACGTGATGCGAGGCATGCCATTGTCGGTTCGGATTCTTTGGTTCCTGCTGTTGAATTTGCTTATTGCCGTCGGCTTGTTAGGCTGGGTGCTGAAGGGCAGCTACGGTCTCGGTAAGGACTCACTGATCGAGAATACGGTGGAAAGCCGGATGGAGTCCATGGTGCGCTTGCTCATGCCGGCGCTCAATGGCTCAGAGCTCTCGGAATGGAATGATATTCTTGAACATACTGGCGATGCCAATGGCGTGGAACTTGCGCTCGTCAGTCCCGATGGAGCACGCCTGTTGGCTGGCAGTGAGCGCGAGCTACCTAGCGATCTGGCTCAACAACTGCAGGAGAAATATCCGCCTCGTGCTGGTCGACCCGGCCGCCGCCGCCGACTTGAGATGACCGAGGAAAATCATCTGGATGCCCTGATGGATGACGGGCCACCAGGAGGGCCGGGACGTGATCCGGACGTGCGAAACGGTCGCATGGGAAGGATTGATATCGAAGCCATCGGCGAGTTCGGAGCACCGAAACATGAAATGGCAGCCTTGCACTTCTGGATCGAAGCTGGAAATCGGAAACCGAACGATCTGATGTTGATTGTTTGGAAACGAGACAATGCCAGTCAGGTGTTCTTTTCGTGGACGCCGTTATTTTTCACCACACTTGCTTTGTTGTTAGTGACGGCATTAATCTGGGTGCCTTTTGTCTATCGTATTACCAGACGTCTGGGGATTTTGACCCAAGGGGCGGAGAGCATTGCCGAAGGGCAGTTTGAGATCGATGTGGCCAGCGATCGGAGCGATGAGTTAGGTCGCTTGAGCCGATCGGTCCAAGGCATGGCACAGCGGCTTGATGAATACGTCACCGGACAGAAGCGTTTCCTCGGCGATATCGCCCATGAGTTATGTTCTCCCTTGGTTAGGCTCCGAATGGGGCTCGGGGTTTTAGAGCATCAGCTCGGTGACGAAGATCAATCGCGCCTTGGGAATCTGAACGAGGAGGTGGAGGAGTTATCCCAGCTGGTGAATGAACTGCTCGACTTTTCAAAGGCTTCACTGAAACCGGATAAGTTGGAATTTGAAACAGTCAATCTGCTGGATCTCTGTTCCACGGTGGTTGCTAGGGAAGCTGGAGACCGGCCTGTTGCTTTGAGTGTTCCGGAAGGTCTTACGATTCAAAGCCGAGGCGATTTACTGAAGCGTGCGATCGGGAATCTGGTGCGCAATGCAGTTCGCTACACGGATGAAACCGGAATGATCGCGATTCGTGTCGAATCTTCGGATTCGGGTGTCGTGATCGCGGTGGAGGATGAAGGTCCTGGGCTACCTGAGGCTTGGCTGGAGAAGGTCTTTGAACCCTTTTCGAGACCCGATGATGCGCGTGCTCGGGAGCATGGTGGTAGTGGCTTGGGCATGGCGATTGCTAAAACCTGCATTACCGGACTGGGCGGAGACATCCGCTGTGAGAATCGGCCTGAAGGAGGTCTGGCTGTGATTATACGGCTTTAGTGTTTTTCGGAGATGTAGATGGATGAAATCGAATCATGAGCTGATCAATTTCATTCATCATGGCATCGGCTTTGTCACCATGTGTCGCGGGTTTATTCTGTGAAATCTTGGATAAGTTTCGTTGTTTTCATATTTTTCGAAGTATGGAAGAGGCTGTTTGAATATTTATGATAAATATGAAGATCTGCAGATCGCTTGAGGATTACTTGGGGGAGATCGGAATTTGACTCGAACTTATGACGTGATAAGATTCCTCCTAATGAAATTTGTTGCTTTTGTGATCGCCCCACAGACTGCCAGCCCGCAGCTGGCGGTAGGCACGGGCGCGCGCGAAAACTCCAATGAAGCGGACGATTCGAAATTCTCCATGATGAAACAGGTAAATTCAGAAGAACGAAACGTTCGCAGTCGGTCCTAAGGTATGTTTTTTGGTTCCGTTAAAAAACGCCTTGGTCTTCTTCTGCTGCTCCTCGCAGCTTGTCCAATGATGCTCGCCTGCCTGTGGGATCGTGACACTTTGGCGACCGAAGCCCAGGGGCAAATGGATCTGGTTTACACGCTGGTAGGTTGGGTCGATCGCTACCCGGATGAATATTACCAGATGCGTCTCGAGCGCGTCCGCGAGGAACTTGGGAAGCACCCTGAAAAGCTGGACCTTTACGATGATGCCGGCGTAGCTCTCGATCGCTTGAACCGAAGTAATGAAGCGATTGCAGTGATGGCTGAAAAGAAGCAGCAGATCGATCAATTGCCGGAGGGCGAGGAAAAGGACACTCATCAGTATCGCTATCTTGCGAACTTGGGAACTTTCTACATTCACCGCTGGGTCCAGCAGGGACGCGAGGCAAGGGAGGCCGATTATACCGATATTGCTCATGGTGAGAAATTGATTGCTGCTGCAATCGAACTGAATCCGGACGCACACTTCGGACGTGAAAAATACCAGCTGAAAACGGTGCGGTGGTTAATGCCCGCCTACCAGGCCAAGCTTCTGGGCTCTGGAGACTCTGTGTCTTTACTGGATATGTTGGATGAACCAGATCCTAACAAGGCCGTTGAGGGTCTTACTGGCCTGATTCGGCTGGGAGCCGCTTGGCGGAGCCTCGATGTTCACGCCGCCGTGATGGGCGCCCTGATGCAGCGGGAGAACAGCTCGCTGGTGCTGTTAGCCAACCTGCGTATGAAAGAACTGAAAGCCAATGGTGCGGAGTCTATTCATTATGATCCAGACGTGCGCGAACACGTGGCTGACTCCGGCAGGGTGCTGTTAAGAAATACAAAGCCAGTGGAAGACTGGTATGTCGCTGCACGCAAGGTGGCCGATGCACGCAATCTTGCTCGTCGTGACTACATAAAGGAACGCTTGGATTTGGGCCAGCACCCGGACACTCACACTGAATTTTGGAGCGAATGGCAGGAGCCTAGTTTGCCAGCAATGCCCTCAGAAGCCGAGATCAATGATAAGCCGCGTGATTACCGTGAGCTGCTGACTCTTGGCGTTCCGGCAAGTGTCGGAGTCGTCGGCTTTGTCATCGGGCTCTGCTGGTTGATTAAGCAGGAGAAGAAGGCCGAGGGCTAGATCTACCGGCTGCGATGAAAATCGTAGCACTCCAGCAGGATGTCGCGGATGTTTCCCCGATGCTTTTGCCACCACTGGGGCAGATGAGGCTCCACGTCGGAGTAGTAATCAGGAGCAACCCGGCGGATGCAACGTTGCAGCACAGCGATGTCTGGTTGCAGATCCCAGAGCTGCGGTAAATGGCCTGGCCGATGCCGCGTGACTAACAATCCCTCCGCCGCCTGGCCGAGCTGGTAGAATCTCCGCCTCGCTCGCCAGCCGAGTTGCTCTTCTCCATCGAGCAGAATGAACTTGCCTGCGGCTTCTCGGATTTTCTGCCAATCGGTCTCGCTGAAAGATTTGGATTGGCGGTTGAGGAAGAGGTGGATCACTTGCTGTCCTTGCTGCAGGAGATGTTGCCGGAACCATGCTAACAGGGTGGATTTTCCAGCGCCGTGCCGACCTGTGAGTGTCGCCCGCTGATCGAGCTGTTGCCACTTGGCGAGTAACTCCTCTTTCGTGGTGCCTATCCATTCGGGCCGATAGCTGAGCAGCAGCTCTGTGCGATCGGTGGCAAATGGATTGCTGCGGGCATTCACAGCATCAGGCACGGTTATTGGTCACGCTGAACCACTTGTTCTTTTTCTCCTTCGTCTTCGCAGTCTGCACCGGACTCAGGCTGATCTTCTGACCATCGGGGGTGAGATCGAACTCAAAGCGCTCGGAGGCCTCTTCGGATGGCAGAAACACCGCATCCAGTGCCCAAGTGAGCTCGATCAGGCTGCCGGCAAAGCTGTAGGGTTCATGGGGGAGGGGGAAGGAGAAGTTCGCGGAGCCTTGGGAGGTAGACCAGCTGAGCTCATCGATCACCTCGACTTCCTGGGTGCCGCGTCCGGAGGTGAACCAGAACAGCCGGAGTGCGATCTTATTTTCCCCGCGCGGTGCCTGCCAGCGCAGCTTGCCGGATATGGTATCACCCGGGGTGAACTGGGTGTTCTGATAATCGACCTCAATGGTAATGTCGGCTGGCATGTTAGGATGGGGTTGAAATGTCGAGCGGCAGGACATCGATATCGTAGCGGTCCTTGATGTCTGGCCAGAGTGAGAGCTTGCCGCGAACTTGGAGCGACCACTTGATGCGGTTGTGAGCGCCCTTCCAACTGGGCATGATGTCGCGTTGCTTCGAAAGATCGATTTCCACCGTGCCGCGGCGAATCTTGCGCGGGTCTTTGGTTTCTAACAATTCTTCTTCGTAGAAGGTTTCGTGAGCGGTCACGGTATCGGTGCCTCGCTGATACTGCGCCTCTTCCTCACCCACCAAGTAGATGGCGTAGTGCTGAATGCGATCGGCGTTGCCCTTGAGTTTCCAGGTGACAGTGGCCTGACCTCCCAGCGGCACAGCGCCGGGTTTGAGCAGGAGTGAGGCGGCTGGGCTGAACATCGCGAGGAAACGCGTGAAGCAGTAAATCAAGGCTCCCAAGCCGACCAAGACAAAGGGGATGATGAAGATCGTCAGGAACCATTCAGGATCGTCACGCAGCCAGGACTTGACGGCAATGGTGACAAAGACAGAAACCAGTCCGTTCCAGAAGAGAGCAAAGACGAGCACGCCGAGGAAGGATTTTCGCCGACTACTCGCCGGGCTGAATGTCAGCGGGTCGGGGCGGCTTGCGGAACTCTCACCGGCACCACCCGCATCCCGGAGGGCGACCCGGTGGCGGATGTTCCGGCTCTTTTTCCGGTAGGGCGATGACTGGTTAGAGGCGCCCTTTTCCCGAGCATGTTTGCGCAGGGTATACCACAAGCCACCCACGCCGACGGCAATGAAGGGGAGGGGAAAGAGGGCGAAGAGGGCCGACCAACCAAGCTCGCGCGAAAGCATCGCCTGCCAGGGTTTCTCGGGGTTCACATAACAGGTAATTTCTTTCCCCGGCGGGTGTTCCTTAACCTTGGCCGCCTTGCTCGAGCGTCCACTGCTGGAGCTGCCGGACATGATGCCTTCGTTGTTCGATTTGTAAACCCGACCATCAAAGTTGTAGCGGTAAAAAATATCCACGCTGTAGGTGGTGCCATCGTCACTGCTATGCGAGCGCACACGACTCCAGATGACTTTGGCCGGTGTTTCCACCCAGCCTTGGGCATCGATGTATTTCTTCGCGGAAGGGACCACGAGGAAGAAAAAGATCCCCAAACCTGCCAGTCCGAAGAGGCTGAAAAAAGGCACCAGGATCGTCAGGGGGGCGTCATTGTTCTTGGTCTTTTTCGACGATAGGGCGGCGCTTTCTTGTTTCTTTGCCATGCGATCGGTAAAGATCAGGCCGATCCCAATGGCGACAAAAAGCCCACCTACCAGAGCAAAGATGATGCCGCCCCAAAGATCATCTCCTTTGGCTAACAGAACAGCTTCGCTGGGGTCGTCTGGATTGACATAACAGCGATCCAGCTCACCTGCGTGGTGCTGTTCGATCAGCTCGGCGAGGTCTTCGTAATCCTCCTCGCCCTTCTTTTTCGCCCAGACTTGGTCGCCGGTGTAGCTCTGGCCTTGCCACTCGTAAGTGAAGCGGGCTTTCGGCTGGAACGGTGGATCGTCGCTACTCCGCGTGCTGACGCGAAAATGGGTGACCGTGCAGTCGACCTCGGGCCACTGGCTGCGATGGATGGCATCGTAGGTGGACTTGATGCCGAGGACCAGAAAGATGGAGCTGAACAGCGTCCAGAAGATGGCAAAGCCAAGCAGGCCGCAGCCTTTTTTATCTTTCTTGGATGACTTGCTCACAGCCGGTGGGGGAGAATGGCTTGCTTAGGCGTCGAGGAATGGCTGATGCTTGCCGCTCGCTAGCGCAGTCCCACCGCCTTGCGCACGCGGTCGAGCACCTTGGTGGACTCCGCACGGGCTTTTTCCGCCCCTTGAGCGATGACTTGGTTGACGTAGTCGAGGTTATTTTCCAGCTCGGCACGTTTTGCACGAATGGGCGCGAAGTATTCCCAATAGGCATCGAACAGGCGCTGTTTGAAGTCGCCGTAGCCAATACCGCCGGCTTGGTGGTCGGCGATCATTTTTTCCACGTCGGCTTCAGACGCGAAGAGTTTGTAGAGGTCGATCACGATGGATCCTTCGGTGGGTTTGGGGTCTTCGACAGGAGTGGAATCGGTTTTCACCTTCATCACCAGCTTGCGCACCTGCTTCTGGGTCATGGTGTCCGGCGGGCAGATCGGCAGGGTGTTGTGGTAGCTTTTCGACATCTTCTGACCATCGAGTCCGGGCACCACGGCGGTGTTCTCCTTGATCTGGACTTCGGGGACGACGAGGGTGCCTTCGCCAAAGCGATCGTTGATCTTGCCGGCGAGGTCGCGGGTGATTTCGAGGTGCTGTTTCTGGTCCTTGCCCACCGGCACCAGCTCGGCATCGTAGAGCAGGATATCAGCGGCCATCAGCGCCGGATAGGCGAACAGGGCGTGGTTGGCATCGAAGCCTTTGGCGACTTTGTCTTTGTAAGAGTGCGCGCGCTCGAGCAGGCCCATCGGGCAGACGGTGGAGAGGATCCAGGCGAGCTCGTTCACCTCCGGCACATCGGACTGGCGGAAGATGGTGGCTTTTTCCGGATCCAGGCCGCAAGCGAGGAAGTCGATCGCTAGGTTCTTGACGTTCTCGCGATGGGTGGCGGCATTTTCCATGGTGGTCATGGCGTGGTAGTCGGCGATGAAATAAAAGGCGTCCCCCTGGTCCTGAAGTTGGACCGCGGGCTGCATGGCGCCGAAGTAATTGCCGATGTGGAGCTTGCCGCTGGGTTGAAGGCCGGTGAGAATTCGCATGGGTTTTCTTTAGGACGAACCGACGAAGAATCAAGAGCCAAGAGAGATGGGATTAAAATTAGCCTGTAATCTTTGCAGGCGAGGAGTCGTAATCTGCTTGTTGACTAGCTAAACAAGGGCCGTCCGAGGCACGGGAATCTCGATCTCGGCAGGCATCTGGTTCCGCTCGATCCGTCACCTCATTCACCAGCATCTCATGATGAAATCAATCTTACTCACACTCGCCGCATCCCTGACGCTCAGCGCGATCGGCTCAGCCGCTGACAAACCGCTCAACATCCTCGTGCTCTACGCTGACGATTGGCGCCACGACACCTTGGGCGTGGCAGGAAATCCGGTGGTGAAAACGCCGAACATCGACCGTCTGGCCGGGCAGGGTTACCGTTTCACCCAGAACTGCGTCACCACCGCCATCTGCGGGGTGAGTCGGGCGTCGATTTACACCGGCCAATGGATGTCGCGCCACGGCTGCAAGGGGTTCAAAGCCTTCCAGACACCTTGGGACGAAACCTACCCTGGTCTGCTCAAAGACAATGGCTACTACCTCGGTCACGTCGGCAAATGGCACAACGGCCCGTATCCGAAGAAACACTACGATTTTGCCCGCTTCTACCACGGCAAGCACTGGTATGAAACCGAGACCGGCGAGAAAATCCACGTCACCCAACGCAACGAGCGCGATGCCCTGGAGTTCTTCGACAAGATGCCCGACGACAAACCGTTCTGTCTCACCGTCGCCTTCTTCGCCACCCACGCCCAGGACGGACACCCGAAGCAGTTTCTGCCGCAGCCCGAGAGCATGGAGCTCTACAAGGACGTGAAGATCCCGGTTCCGGTGAATGCCACCGAGGAGTCGTGGAACCGACTTCCGAAGTTCTTTAACGAGAAAAACGAAGGCCGCAACCGCTGGCACTGGCGCTTTGATACGCCGGAGAAATTCCAGACGATGATGAAAAATTACTACCGTCTCGCCACCGAGGTCGATTCCACCTGCGGCCGCATCCTGGCCGAGCTCGAGAAGCGTGGCCTGCGCGAGAACACCCTGGTGATTTTCACCACCGACAACGGCTACTACCACGCCGAACACGGTCTCGCTGATAAGTGGTATCCGCATCAGGAAAGTATCCGCGTGCCACTGATCATCGATGACCCACGTATGGCCGACAGCAAAAATGGAGAGACTAACGAAGAGTTTACCCTGAATGTCGATCTCGCTCCGACTATCCTCTCCGCCGCCGGCATCGACGCTCCGAAAGGGATGCAGGGGCGCGACATCGCACCGCTCTACCTGGGTGGAGTCAAGGAGCCATGGCGCAGCGAGTTTTTCTACGAACATCCCACGCTGCAAAAAGCCAGCTTCATCCCCGCTTCGGAGGCTCTTGTGCGCAAGGACTACAAGTATTTCTACTGGCCCGAGCAGGACGTTGAGCAGCTGTTCAACATCCAGAAAGATCCTCACGAGGAGAACGATCTGGTGAATGATCCTGAGCATCAGCAGGTGCTTGTGGAAATGCGCAAACGCTTCAAGGAACTCAAAGCCGGCGTTCGCTAGGCACACGGGGGACGGCTCGATGACAGATCGCTTGAGCTGGGCGACAGAGGCTCGCGCGGCTGGTTGCGTTGGGCCTCGCCTGTCAGTCTGACTTCCAGGCTTGCATCGGTGTTTAAGGGTGCTTAAATACCTTCACCCTCTCCCTGATACCCTTTTTCTGACGATTTTCTCCCCATGGATGAACTAGATTTAACCCCGGACCCTGAGTTTGGAGATGATGCCCGCGAGCAGCAAAGCCTGGGCACGATGTACAAGGACTATTTCATAGATTACGCCAGTTACGTGATCATGGAGCGCGCCGTGCCCCACCTCTGTGATGGCCTGAAGCCGGTGCAGCGCCGCATTTTACACTCCATGCGCGAGCTGGAGGACGGTCGCTATAACAAGGTGGCCAACGTGGTGGGAAACACCATGAAGTATCACCCGCACGGCGATACCTCCATCGGCGATGCCATGGTGCAACTCGGCCAGAAGGAACTGCTCATCGATACCCAGGGAAACTGGGGCAACGTTCTAACAGGTGATAAATCCGCCGCGCCACGATACATCGAAGCCCGCCTGACACCCTTCGCCCTCGAAGTCGCCTTCAACCCGAAGACCACCGAGTGGACCCGCAGTTACGACGGACGAAATAAGGAACCCGTCACCCTGCCGCTGAAGTTTCCGCTGCTGTTAGCACAGGGCGTTGAAGGCATCGCCGTGGGCCTCGCTTGCAAGATGCTGCCACATAACTTCATCGAGTTGTTAGAAGCCTGCATCTCCGCGCTGCGGAAGGAAAGCTTCGAGCTCTATCCGGATTTCCCCACCGGCGGTATCATGGATGCCAGCAATTACAACGACGGCCTGCGCGGTGGTAAGATCCGGGTGCGCGCCGAAATCAAGATTGAGAAAAAACGCATCCTCCGCATCACCCAGGTGCCCTTCGGTGTCACCACCGGCAGCCTGATGGACAACATCGTGGCGGCCAATGAGAAGGGGAAGATCAAGATTTCCAAGATCGAGGACAACACCGCCGCCGAGGCCGATATCCTGATCCACCTGCCCGCCGGCGTGGACCCTGAGACCTCGCGTGATTCACTCTACGCCTTTACCGACTGTGAAGTCTCCATCTCACCAAACGCCTGCGTCATTTTCGATGGCAAACCACGTTTCATGGGCGTCACCGAGATCCTCAAGCAGAGCGCTTTCCAGACCAAGGAGCTGCTTAAGATCGAACTCGAGATCAAACTCGGCGAACTCAAGGAAAAGTGGCACTTCTCCTCACTGGAACGCATTTTCATCGAGAACCGCATCTACCGCGACATCGAGGAATGTGAAACCTGGGAAGCCGTGATCGAGGCCATCGACAAGGGACTGGATCCCTTCAAGGCACTGCTGCACCGCGAAGTCACCGAGGAAGATATCGTGCGCCTAACAGAGATCAAAATCAAACGCATCTCCAAGTTCGATAGCTTCAAGGCGGACGAAATCATTAAGGGCCTCGAAGACGATATCGCCGAGGTCGAGAAACACCTCGCCCAGCTCACACGCTACGCCATCGCCTACTTCAAGAACCTGATCAAGAAATACGGCAAAGGCCGCGAGCGCCGCACCGAGATCACCGAGTTCGGCGTGGTCAACCGCGTGCAAGTGGTCGCCGCCACCGAGACGCTCTTCGTCAACCGCAAGGACGGCTTTGCCGGCTGGGGATTGAAGAAGGAGGAGAGCGTTGAGAAGTGCTCCAAGATCGATGACATCATCGCCATCGATGGCGAAGGTGTGATGCGCGTTTCCAAGGTCGCGGACAAAGCCTTCGTCGGCAAGCGCCTCCAGCACATCGCCGTTTTCCGCAAGGAGGAAGAGAAGATTTTCTCCATGATCTACCGCGATGGTCGCCAAGGCGCCGTCTATGCCAAGCGCTTCAAAGTCGGCGGTGTCACCCGCGACAAGGAATACAACCTCACCAAGGGCACCAAAGGCACCCGCGTGCTCTATCTCGCGGTGCACGATACCGAGAAGGAGAGTGAGGAGAACACCGTGCTCGTCCACCTCAAGCCGGTCCCCCGCCTTCGCAGCCTGTCGCGCCTGTTCAGCTTCGGTGAGCTCGCCTTGAAAGGTCGGGCTGTGAAAGGCAACCTGGTGACCAAACACACGGTCGACCGCGTTGTCAGAGCGCCGAAGGAGGGCGATGCCTTGGAGCTGGAGCCTTGATCCCGCTGTGGTGCCGAGTCAGTCTCGAGCTCTTGGACCCCTCATCTCTTGGCAAGCGAAGCCTGGACAAACTCCGTGTGTGCAGAAGTCACCGCGTCACGATGATTCCGCAGGCATGGATTAGTTTTTAACAACTTTTCTTGACCACGAGGCTACTTTTATGAACACTGTTCACATGAATAAATTCACCCTTGATTCGTTTCCGGTTGTCGATGTGTTGAAAACTGTTTGCCAGCGTGGCCTTTGTTTGTTGCGTGGCGAGAAACATGGCGACGACCGCGGCCCGCAGTGGCAGCAGCTCGAGCTCCCGTTTTCTCGCACCCCGGTGCGCAAATGGAACCGCTAGAGGCCTTGGGGGTTCTCTCGGTGGTAGACGGATGGCTCCCCACAGGACCAGCACGAATCGGCACGACCGTCTGCAAACGACTATGTCTGACTGCGAACGACTGCGGAGGCATGGCGACTTGATTCCGGTCGACCGCCCGCCGTCGATTATGGCACGCGGAGATTTTGACTCCGTCTCCTTGGCCGTTAGTCTGGCCTGATGAAAATCCTTCTATCGTTACGGGCGCTCTGTTCGCGCAGCTCTTTGTTGGTTTTGCCATGGCTCGTGGCCGCCTTTTCACCAGCTACGGCCAAGGATTATCAGGCCGATGTGATTATTTACGGCGGCACCTCCGGAGCGGTGATGGCCGGGGTGCAGACGGCACGCATGGGGAAAACAGTGATCATTGTGAGCCCGGACAAACATCTCGGTGGGCTGACCAGTGGTGGTCTGGGTTGGACCGATAACGGTCACGCCGCCGGCATCGGTGGACTGTCGCTGGAGTTCTATCAGGCGGTGAAGCAGCACTACGAGAAGCCGGAGGCCTGGCGTCAGGAGACGCACGAGGAGTATCGGAAAAACAAGCGTCCCTACAATCGCAACCGCCCGGGCGACAAGGCAATGTGGGTGTTCGAGCCCCACGTGGCGGAGGGCATCATGGACGACTTTGTGGCGAAACATCAGATCCAAGTCCTGCGCGACGCCTGGCTCGATCGGGAGAACGGTGTGGAGATGAAGGATGGGAAAATCACCGCCATCACGACCTTGGCCGGCGACCGCTTTGTCGGCAAGGTGTTCATTGACGGAACTTACGAGGGGGACCTCATGGCCGCCGCCGGAGTGAGCTACCACGTCGGCCGTGAAAGCAATGCCACTTACGGTGAAACGGCCAACGGCGTGCAAAAAGATCGCCGCGACCACGATCATTTTTTCACCGCTAAAATCAGCCCGTATAAAATCCCGGGCGATCCGAAAAGCGGCCTGCTCGAACGCATCAGCGCCGAGGACCCTAGCGAAAACGGCAGTGGTGATAACAAGATCCAGGCTTACTGTTTCCGCGCCTGCCTGACCAACGATCCGGACAATCGTATCCCATTTCCCAAACCTGAGGGCTACGATCCCACGCAATACGAGCTCATCCTCCGCGTCTATGAAAGCGGCTGGGACGAGACCTTCCGCAAGTTTGACCTGATGCCTAACAAGAAGACGGACCAGAATAACCACGGCCCGTTCAGCACCGATAACATCGGAGCCAACTACGATTACCCGGAAGCCAGCTATGAACGCCGACGCGAGATCATCAAGGAGCACGAGACCTATCAGAAAGGCATGATGTACTTCCTCGCCAACGATCCCAGGGTGCCGGAGGAGGTGCGAAAGGAAATGTCCACCTGGGGACTGCCGAAGGACGAGTTTGTCGATAACGGCAACTGGTCGCACCAGCTCTATATCCGCGAAGCCCGTCGGATGATCGGCCAGCACGTCGTCACCGAGCACGACTGCCTGAGCAAAACCGACGTCACCGATAGCGTTGGCCTCGGTGTCTACACCATGGACTCGCACCAAACCCAGCGCTACGTTACCCAAGACGGCTATGTGCAAAACGAGGGCGACGTCGGCCTGCACATCAAGCACCCATACCCGATCTCCTACGGCGCCATCGTGCCCAAGGCGGCGGAAGCCAAGAACCTGTTAGTCCCGATGGCCCTCTCCGCCTCGCACATTGCCTTCGGATCGGTCCGCATGGAACCCACCTTCATGATCCTCGGCCAAAGCGCCGGCACCGCCGCCAGCATCGCCGTGGAACGCGGCGTCAACGTGCAAGATGTCGACTACAAAAAAGACCTCAAGCCCCGCCTGCTAGCCGACAAACAACGCCTGGTGCACGTGCCGAAGAAGAAAAAAAAGTAGGCCGATCAAGCGTCGTGTGCGTGAGGTAACCCGTGCTGTTATTGATCAAAGTTGAACCGGCGAATGGTTCAGGTAGCGAAGGGTTTGCACCCTTCGTTGGGGTAGAGCAGGACGAAGCGTTAGAAAACGAAGGGTGCAAACCCTTCGTTACGGGGCTCTCCAAGGTTCCGCGCATGTCATAGCGATGCTCTCTTTCCTCAAAATTTGGATGCCGCGACGGTGTCATTCTGCTTGGCGAGTCATGTTTGCAATGTGGGTCTGAGAAGCATGTTGTTTACACTCGGAGCAAACGTCTTATCTTGAGAGAAGATCATGATGCCCCGATTGATGTTGCAGCCCTTGTTGAGCGAAAAACGATCGCTTACCTACGCCGTGATTCTGCAGGTCTGGTTCATTGTTGCCATCTACGCTGTGTGCCACGATCAATATATTGTGCGGATCGCTCCCGAGCATTTTACCATCTATCATGATCCCTTGTTGGGGATCGAAGACCCGACCACCCTGGCTGCCGTTTATGCATTCGGAGCATCGTTTTCGCCAGGCTTACTGCTTGGCTTCTGTTGTGCCGCAGCTGCGCGGGGTGGGGAATGGCCAAAGGTTCGTGTCCGGCGGATTCTGCTCGGTGTGTTCGTTGTGGTTCTCGCTACGGAAGTGGTCGCAGCCAGTTCCGGATACATTGTTTACAAGAGCGGCAGGGGAATCTATCCGGCAAGCTGGTATCCCACGAGCACTTTACCCATGCTGATCACGCAGACCATTCAGGTGACCTGTTACCTGGCGGCAGCCATGTTTTCGTCCGTTTTTCTCGCAGGGCTACTGGTCTACCGGCATAGAAAACGAGGTGAGTGAAAAAAAGCGAAGCCTACGTAGCGAAGGGTTTGCACCCTTCGTCGGGGTAGAGCAGGACGAAGCGTTAGAAAACGAAGGGTGCAAACCCTTCGATGCGGGGAGTTGTAGCCTAGCGCGAGCGGACGAGCGCATTCCTGTCCATGGGCAACTTCAGCAAACAAGGAACAAGAATGTCCGTTATCCAATCACACTGCATGTGGCACAATCGAGAGACTCTCGAATTTTTTCTGTAGATAAGTCTTCGGATAAGATAGTTCTAACAATGTTCTAGATCAACTCTCCTGAAAAATATGATTTCCCATGATGAAAATGGCCGCGTGAGCTTCGGCCGATTCGATTTTATCATTCAAGGGCTGATCATCTTGTCCTTGATCTCCTTCGCTCTGGAAACGCTTCCCAATCTAACGAGTCAACATCAGGGCTGGTTGCGAGCATTCGAGATTGGCACGGTGGTCCTATTCACCGTTGAATATTTACTGCGTCTTTGCCTTTCGCGTCCGCGTGGTTTCTATGCTTGGTCCTTCTTTGGTATCGTCGATCTTATTGCGATCCTGCCGTTTTATGTCGCTACCGGAATTGATCTGCGTTCGGTCAGAGCATTTCGGCTCCTGCGTCTGTTTCGCCTACTTAAGCTAGCGAGATATAGCTCTGCGATGCAGAGATACCATCGTGCATTCATGATCGCCCGCGAGGAGCTTATCCTCTTTGGCTTCACAGCTCTGATCATGTTTTACTTAGCGTCGGTGGGAATCTATTACTTCGAGAACCAGGCCCAGCCTGAGACCTTCGCATCGGTCTTCCATAGCTTCTGGTGGGCCGTGGCGACTCTGACCACGGTGGGATATGGAGATATCTATCCGATCACCGTAGGTGGGAAAATATTCACCTTTATCGTTTTGATGATCGGTCTAGGATTTGTCGCAGTCCCAACAGGTTTATTTGCATCCGCGCTGTCTGCTGCGCGGGAGGAAATGAAGCAAGGAACTCAATCCAATGACTAAATTATTCCTATCTCTAACCGCATTAATAACCTGCCTGCCTATCCTCTGCACAGCAGCTGAAGACAAGCTTGTCTCCCGCCCCAAATGGAAGGCTGTCTTCACAGAGTTTGAGGCTGAGGGAACGATGGTAGTAGTCGATGAACGGGCGAATTCGCGCGGGAGTTTTGTCTATGATCGCAAGCGGGCGGCGACCCGTTTTTCCCCAGCGTCCACCTACAAGATTCCGCATGCCATGTTCGCGATTGATGCGGGGGTGGTGAAGGATGAATTTCAGGTGATTCCCTGGGATGGCAAGAAGAGGTTCTATGAACCGTGGAACCAGGACCAGACGCTGCGCTCGTCGATGCGGCATTCGGTGGTTTGGGTGTATCAGACATTTGAGCAAGCGATCGGTCAGGCCGGTGAGCGGGCCTACATGGAAAAGATCCACTACGGCAATGCCGACCCCACCGGTAAGGCGCCGTTCTGGGTGGAGGGGAATTTGAGGGTCTCAGCGGTCGAGCAGATTGAGTTTCTGCAAAAGCTGCACCGTAACCAACTGCCACTGAGCCTCAATGCCCAGCGATTGGTCAAGGATGTGATGATCAATGAAGCCGGGCGCGATTGGATATTACGCGCCAAAACCGGCTGGAGCGGCAGCATCGGCTGGTGGGTCGGCTGGGTCGAGCATCCCACGGGCGCTGTGTTTTTTGCCCTCAACATCGATACCCCGAAGCGCATGGATGACCTGTTCAAGCGGGAGGCGATTGTGAGAAAAATTTTGCAGTCGCTGGATGCCCTGCCGAACTAAGTCACGGTTATTTTCTTAACAATCTGACTGAAAGGTAAGCCCGCGAACTCCTCCGCGAAGATTAGCGGAGAGTCATGGGGGCGATGGGCCACTTTAAAAATGAGGACATATGGGAAGACACCGCAACCTCGTCGAACTCGCGGTGTTACGTCTCGTATGAAGATGAGACAGCTTACGATGTGTGGTCTCCTGATCTTGAGTGGTGGCCTTGTGGTCGCGCAGCAAAAGCCGGGGCCGGAGAGAAAACGAGGTCCCCGCATTGCGAAGCCGCGCATCACCGACACAGTGAAGGCGAATGTTTACGCGGACAATTGGTTCAAGCTCTACATCAATGGCAATCTGGTGGCGGTGGACTCGATTTCCTTCATCCCGCACAATGTGGTCAGTGTGGATATTTTACCCGAGTATCCGATGACCATTGCGGTGATGGCGAAGGACAATGCCGATCCGAAAACAGGGCTGGAATATAACAACAGCAACATTGGCGATGCAGGGTTTATTCTCAAGTTCGGCGATGGCACGGTGACGGATGCCAGTTGGAAAGCGAAGAGCTTCTTCCGCGGTCCGCTGAATGGCAAGGTGCAGGGTGCCACGACCCAACATTGGGACATCCCCAAGGACTGGATGGTGACGGATTTCGACGATTCCACCTGGCCGCAAGCGGTCGAGCACACGGAGCAAGCGGTGGACCCCAAGCAGCCGTATTACGAAAACGATTTCAAAGGAGCCAAGTGGATCTGGACCCAAGATCTTGCGCTCGATAACACGGTGATCTTCCGCAAGACGATCAAAAGTCCGCCGAATGGCGACCCTTTGCCGAAAACGTGGCCGCGCGGCGTGATCGACGCCAGCGAGAAGCCAGCTAGCCAGACAAACCAGTAAACCGAACTCACCGATGAAACAGATCGCATGGCTATTACTCGCCTGTGCGCAGGTATCGACCGCGCACGAGTCACACCAGCACGCCAAGGTGGACGTCAAGCCGTATGAGGCAAAGTTCCCGGGGAAATACACCCTCGAGAACACCACGGAGCGGCCGGATGCGGTGAAGGCTTTTCTGCCATTCGCCAAAACTCTGGGGATCTCCTGGGACGACGATTTTTTATACATCGAAGGCAATGGCCTGCCTGATCACCCGATGATGAAGGGGATCAAGGCGTGGCAGCAGCAGGTGCCGCTGGCGCATGATTTTACCGGCACCCAACGCTTCAAAATCCCCCTGAAACCGGTCATCACCACCGGCAAGCCGCAAGAGCTCACCATCATGGGGCCGATCGCTCTGGCGGTGAACGGAGTGCCGATTTTCCACGCACTGACACAGAGCGGCAGAGATGCCTATGCCGCCGGCGAGCTGGATCAATGGGGCGGGCATTGTGGTCGCGCCGACGATTACCACTACCACATCGCCCCGGCGCATTTGGAAAAATCGGTGGGTAAGGGGAATCCGGTGGCATTTGGCATGGATGGCCACCCGGTGTATTTGGCCAATCCGGCCACCGATAAACCCTTGGACCTCTGCCATGGCTACATCGATGATCAGGGGAAATATCGCTACATCGGAAATTTGAAACCGCCCTATGTGATGGCCTATTTCAGAGGGAAGGCCGACCTGGCAGACCGGCCACCGACGCATCCGGTGCGCCCCTTCCTCCGGCCGCTCGACGGAGCTACGATTACCGGCTTCAGCGGTGACGTGGAAAAGGGTTTTTCGCTGCAGTATGATGTGCGGGGGAAAACCGGGCAGGTCGATTATCAGATCACTGAAAAGGGAGCGGACTTTGTTTTCAAGAAACCGAACGGCGAGGTGGAGAAAGCCTCCTATCAGAGATCGACCAAGCCACCGAAGCCCGGCGACGGAGAAGAGCGGCTCGCGGCCCCAGAAAAGCCCAAACCTTAGGACCTATCCGTGGCGCCGCTTATTGCTCGAGCGGATTCTCCAGATTTCTGAAGGCTTCGCGGACGAGTAGTTTCGGTTTGTTTTCGTGATCGTAGATGCCCATGCGGGAGTAACCGTTCTGGCCTTTGTTGCCGGTGTAGGGTTTGCGTGAGCGGTAGTCGGTGAGCAGCCAGTAGGTGTAGCCGGCGAAGGCTGGGCTGTGCTTGCTGAGGACTTTCCATTGACGTTTGAGCAGGTCGGCCTGCCAGTTCTCGTTGTTCTTCTTGGTGACGCTGCCGCGGCTGCCACGCTTCGACCACGCACCGTTCTCGAGGATGATGAGCGGCTTGTCTGGGTTTTGCTTGCGGACCTTTTTCATGTCGGGGTCGAGCAGCTCGAAGGGGTCCATGGCACCGCGGTATTCGTTGAAACCTACGGCATCCGCGTGTTCGAAATGCGGCTGTCCCTTGTGCGGGTGCCAGGCGGCCCAGGTGATGGGAAGCTGCTGGAAGCGATCGATCTCCTGCACCAGCTCACGGCTGGTTTTCAGGAAGGGTTCGTATTCCTTGCAGAACTGGTGGCACTCGTTGTTCAGGCCCCAGAGCACAACGGAGGGGTGGTTCATCAGATCCCAGACGGCGCAGCGGCCCATGGTCTGATAGATCGATTGGGGGTCGACCGTCTGAGCATGCATCGACTTTTCCTTGTACCAAAATCCACCCCACTCGCCACAGACGAGGATGCCTTGCTGGTCGGCCAGCTGATAGGCGTAGGGGTCGCGCTGGATGACGTGCAGGCGGGCGAAATTCGATTGGCTATCATGCAGCAGACCGAACAGCTCCTGGTGGTCTTTCTTGGTGAGCGCTGCGCCGCGGCTGTGGTGCTCGCCGTAGACCGACGCCCCTTTGAGGAAGATCGGCTTGCCATTGAGCACAAACTGACTGCCACGGGTGCGGAACTCGCGGATGCCAAAGGTGCTGGTGAGCTGGTCGGTGGCCTGTTGCTGGTTGTCTAACAGGGTGGCGGTGCTTTGGTAGACGACGGGTGAGTCGGGCGACCATGGCTTCGCCTGATCCCCGGCAGGGAGAGTGATCGGGACCACGCGTGTCTGGCCGGCGGCGAGCTGGATCGGGCCACTGACGATGGTCTTGGTGTCGGGGATGTTGGTCTTCACCGAGACCCGGGTGGTGGCATCGGCTTTGCCGTGATTGGAAACCACCACCGCGTGGCGGATGCTGCCGTTCTTGCTGTGGATCTGGCTTTTGCGGATGCTGAGCGCAGGCTCCTCGATCAGGCTGACGCTGCGGTGGATGCCGGCGTAGGGCCAGCAGTCGGGCGCTTTCGGATGCAGCGTGTGGGTGTATTCCAGCTCGTCCCAGCCCTTGCCGTTTTTCTTTTTCTTAAAATTGGGGAGTCGGATCACTTTCAGTGCCAGGGTGTTGCCGCCGCTTTTCAAATGCTCGGTGACATCGATGGAAAACGGAGCGCCGCCGCCTTCGTGCTGGGCGATTTCCTTGCCGTTGAGGAAGACCCGCGCGCGCTGCTGCACACCGAGGAAGGCGATGCGTTGGCGTTTGTTAGTTTTCGGTTGGAACTCAAAGCTGCGCCGATACCATGCCGCGCCATTGTAGTGTGGTGGGTTGCTGCTGCTTTGATCGTTCCAGTCCCAGAACTTGCCGCCGGGCATGGCGTCCCAGCAGTGCGGGACTTGGACTTTTTTCCAGTCGCTGAGGTCGGTCTCGGTGGCAAACCATTGCTCGCTGGTGCCACGGGATTTCGGGTCGAAACGGAACTGCCACTCACCATCGAGGCTGACGCGGCTGCGGTGCGGATTTTCTGCAACATCCTCGAAGTCGGGGCGCACTTGGCCGTAGTGGAAGACCACAGGGAAGTCATCAATGCTGCGTGTTTCCACCTGCATCGCGTGGGCGAAGCGTGGGTGATCGCCCAGGTCCGGATCCTGCGCGGCGGTGGCATGAACGATCAGGGCGAGGCTGCTGAGTGTGAACGTAACGGCTTTTGAAAACATAAATTGCGAGGTGTGTCAGGATGCGCAGGGCACCGGGTGTGAGTCCTACTAAACGGAGGGGAACAGCGATTTTATACAGATAAAATGCCGTGATTGAATCGGATCCGATAATTCGCTATGCTGCTGTCTATGATCGCCTCTTCTCGTCGCTTCTTGCCGTCTATTTGTCTCCTGATGTTCGTGCTTTGTGGCTTGGGGCTAGCTCAAGAGAAAAAGCTGCGTGTGGGAGTCGCCGGGAGTGAACCCTTCATTGTGGAAGGCGGGCAGGGATACAAGGGGATGTCCATCGACATCTGGGAAAAAATGGCCGTGAAGTCTGGCTATGATTACGATTACCGTGGCTTTACCAGTGTGGGCAAGGCCCTCGATCAGCTCGAGCTAGGCGAGATCGATATGGTAGTGGGGCCTGTGAGCATCACCTCGGCCCGGCAAGAAAAGTTCGAGTTTACCCAGCCCTATTTCAGCTCCAGTCTGGGGATTCTGTCACGCGACCAGGGCCACACTCTCTGGGGCATGGTGAAGCCTTTTTTCAGTAAGACCTTCTTTATCGCCCTGTCCATTTTCATGATTATTCTGACGGTGGTCGGGTTTCTTGTATGGGTGGTGGAACGGCGGACCTGCGACGGCCCGTTCAGTCGAGGTCCGGTGAAGGGGCTTGGCAATGGAATCTGGCTCGCCTTGGTGACCATGACCACGGTCGGTTACGGTGATCTGGCTCCGAAGACGGTGTTGGGTCGGATTGTGTTAGGTGGCTGGATGGTGATCGCCCTGCTGTCCGCCACCTCGTTGCTGGCTGGGCTAGCCGGCACCATTGCTCTCTCTGGCGAGACTGGAGTGAAAATTGAAAGCGCTGCGGATATCTCAGGAAAAAGAATTGCGGTGATCAAAGGAAGCCCTGGCGAAGAGTTTGTGGAAAAACACGATGGTCGGAAGATCTTTGCCGCGAGTCTCTCAGATGCAGTGGAGCTGCTACATCGAAAAAAAGTCAATGCCGTGGTCTTTGATCGCCCACAGCTACGTTATTATCTGGAAGGGAAAGACCATCTGGAATTCAGGCTGTCTCCACTCAAGTATCAGCCGCAGGGATACGGTTTTGCGTTTAAGAAAGATGACCCTAGAGCGGCCTTGTTGAATATCGAGATGTTACGTCTGCAAGAGGCTAGCTACCTCGATGAAGTGGAAATGGAGTGGTTCCCACCGCTGCAAGAGTAAGTAAACGGCAAGCTGACTTAGTGTCCGCCGCGTTGTTTTTTGAGTTTCTCTAACATCTCCTGCACTCGCTGTGGATGTTTGGCAGCGCGGTTGATACGCTCGCTGATGTCTTGTTCCACGTTGAAGAGTAGCGGTTTTTCATCGCTTGCCTGGAAGCCATATTTGTTCCCAGTTTGGGAGGGGATGGCAGTCATTAGCTTCCATGGGCCAAGACGGATGGCAATGGGTTGGTTACGGGAGTGGCTGTAGTAGAATTCAAATTCAGCCAGTTGACCGGGGAATTTCTTCGACGCTAAGAGAGGGCGGATGTCACGTCCATCGAGCTTTTTAGTGTGTGGATGTTTTGATCCTGTTAGGGCGAAAATGGTGGGTAGAACGTCCAGCGTGCTGGCTGGGTTGAGCTGGCGTTGAGCGGGGATGACCCCCGGCCAGTAGAAGATGCCGGGCACCCGATGGCCACCCTCCCAGCAGGAACCTTTACCATCGCGGAAAGGCATGGCATAGCCGACGTGCATCCGCGCCTCACCGTATTTTTTGTGTTGAGCGGCATCACGGAACTTCACCCACGGCCCGTTGTCCGATGCGAAGAAGATGAGGGTGTTTTTTTCAATGCCTTCGGCTTTCAGGGTATCCATGATTTGTCCTACCGAGTGGTCGACCTCCGCCATGACATCACCTAACAAACCCCGCCGCGATTTGCCTTTGAACTCGTCGCTCGCGAAGAGTCCCAGGTGCGGCTGGTTGTGGGCGATGTAGGCGAAGAACGGTTGCTTCTTGTGCGCCTTGATGAAATCGACCGCCGCTGCGGTGTAGCGGCCTGTCAGCGACTCCGACGCCTCGACATCCGATGGCAAATTCCTAGCAACTTCGCGATAGCCGGGAATGGGGTCCTCTCCCTTGGGATCCGATGCCAGGAGTTTCGAGTTAGCATAATCGTGGGAGACGTTGGTGCCGACCCACCGATCGAATCCATGGGCCAGCGGCAGGGAGGCTGGCGACATCTGGTTGCTTTTATTGGGCGAGCCGAGGTGCCATTTGCCAAACATCCCCGTGGCATACCCCACCGCCTTGAGGCCTTCGGCGATGGTCGTTTCTTCCTCGCGCAGGTGGCTTTTAGTCCCCGGGCCGATGACCCAAGAGCCGAGCTGCGAGTGCGCTGGATAGCGACCGGTTAGCAGGGAGTAACGCGAGGCACTACAGGCTGGGGAGGTGACGTAGAACTGGGTGAAGCTGGTGCCCTGACTGGCGAGCTTGGAAATGTTCGGCGTCTCAATAACCGGGTTGCCGTTGTGGGCGTAGTCGCCGTGGCCGCTGTCGTCCAGATAGATGATCACCACATTCGGCCGATCCGTGGCCTCCCGCGCCTGAAGGATAGATAGGGGGATGAGACTGATGATGAGCAAACGGGGAAGATGCATACCTTCATCTTATCGGTCGAACTCTTGGGAGCTATGAGCAATTTTCGTATTTGATCTATTTATTTAGTCATGGTTAACTATATTCATGAGAAATATAGGCATTCCCCTTACGATGCTTTGTTCTGCGCTGGTGGCATTTTCACTCAATTCATGTTCCTCGCAGCTCAAGGCCAAAGAACGGCACATCATCCATAAGTTTGATTATGGGAAGACAGCCTATATCAGCCCTGAGGGGCTAGCCACCGCCCCGCCGAGGGCTCCACGCAAGGTCAAGAAGATGATTGCAGCCGCGAACTCGTTGACCAACAAACCTTACGTCTACGGCGGTGGACACCGTAGTTTCAACGACAGTGGTTACGACTGCTCAGGTGCCACCTCCTACGTCTTGAACGCTGGCGGGAAGCTCGATAAGCCATTGGTCTCCCAACAATTTTTTGACTACGGGAAAAAGGGCTATGGCGACTGGGTGACGGTCTATGTGAGAAAAGGCCACGTCTTCCTGGTCATCGCCGGTCTGCGCTTTGACACCGGTGGCACCTGGAACTCCACCGGCCCCCGCTGGAAGCCTCAGCGCCGTGGAGCCAAGGGTTATTACGTCAGGCACCCACGGGGGCTTTAAGCTTGGTTGATCCGGGCAAAAAAAGAACGCCACGCGGTGAAGCGTGACGTCCTGAGTGGTGGGGTTTGGAGTGTTTGCCTGCTACCGTTTTACTTGCGTCGGCGCAGGATGAGTGCGAGCCCGCCAAGGCCGAGCAGGGCCGTTGACGATGGCTCAGGAACGGTTTCCACGACGGAGAAATCGCCAAACGTCTGGGTGCCATTACCGCCAAAGTAGATGCTCATGTTGTCACTGCCTTCCAGCCAGCCGACGGTGGAGATGGGGTCCGTGATGATATCAATATCGCTGAAACGACCGCCATTCCAGTCGTCCAGTTCAAACTGAATCGTCTCGTTGACGTGATCGTAGTGCATCCAAATGTCGTAACCCGGGTCACCACGCCAGAGGCCGGTATCTTCTAAAACGGCACCCGTATTGGTGGTGACCTTCACCTTGCGCGCGGAAACACCCGATTGGAAATTGAGAAAGATCCCCTCATCTCCGGTCCGTGGTTCGTTGTAGTAGGTGGTGTCCGGAATGCCGGGCCCGATGCCGAAGAAGATCCAGTTTTTCGGGTCGATGTTGCCGGTTTCCACCGCGATGTGTGCCGTCCAGGAGAAATTGGCGTAGTCCTTGAACTGGGTGGCCAGGTAGCTGCGGGCGTTATCGTCATCGGTGGACGCCGTCAGGGTGGCTCCGCTGGTGAGCACCGTGTTAAGGGTTCCGTCTTGGCCGTTGACAGCGGTGGTCGAGTAGCTCCAGGTGCCGTTGACCCCTTCATTTTCGGTGAAGTCTGCGAGCACGCTAGTTTCCTCGCTGAGGTCATTGGAAAAGAAAGTGGCTGCCCAGGTGGGGGAACTGAGGAGTCCACTCGCCATGAGGATTGCAGTTAGATTTTTATGTTTCATACCGTTCGTGCTTGTTGTGGTTGTCAGCAAGGGGGCTTGCTGGGAATTACTTGCGTCGGCGCAGGATGAGTGCGATACCGCCAAGGCCGAGCAGGGCGCTGGAGGAGGGTTCTGGAACTGCCAGCGAGGCAACTTCGGAGGATGAAAGTGCGGTGTCGTAGTATTGAATGCTATCGATGAGAATATTCTCTCCTCGGTTACCTGCTTCACGTGCACCGAAAACCAAATCGTGTGCAGCACCACTATCGAAACTGCTGGCTGATGTGTTTGAGGATACTTCAACGCCGTCGAAATAAACGGCGAGTGTTGTGGCGGTTTGATCATAGGACATTGTCACTAGATGCCAGTCTTGATCGACCAGATCATTCACAATACCATCGGGGCCGAATCCTTTAACCTGAGTTGTTCCAGCGGTGTGATAGAGGCTGCCATACAGCCCGTGGTTCCCGTTAAGTCGCGCCCGCATTTCCCAGCCGGAGTTACCGTCCTCGCTTCCTTTTTCAGCGAGTGTATCCCAGTTATACCAAACTCCGTCTGTTGAAGCTACCCACATGGAAACGGTAAAGGCTGTGCCATCAAAGGTGCTGACATAGCCAGCGTCGGCAGAATTAGAGTTGTTAATCCATAGGACGTCACCACCGATCGTATCTTGAGTATCAGATTGTGATGTAATGATCAGTGAGAAGCCACTGCCACTGCGCGTGTTCGTTGAATAAGCAGCTGTGCCGCCTTCGAAGGTGCCATCGTGGACGGATTCTGTTGTGCCGGTGTTGGCCAAGCTTTGCTCATCGAAGGTCCATTCACCGACTAGAGCAGCATGGGCTGAGATGCTGCCAGCTAACAATAGAGTGGCGGTCGTTAGGCGTGATTTTGTGATCGTTGTCATGTTCGTATAACTGTTTGTTTTTTGTTTGGCTGAGGGGGGGATTTGTCATGCTCGTGCATGCTCTACTGGGAGAGCCGCATGCATTCATGGCTGCCATTTCTGCGCGACTAACATTTTCCAGCACTAATGAACTCCAGACATGTCTCGATCATTACTCAGTTTATTGATAAAAATGAATGAAGTTTGATGTCGGTTATTTCTCCGTGAGGATCAGACCATTCAAAAGGGCCCAATCACGTTCTTTGTCGGTGGTGTTATGGATCCACCCCCAATCGAGAATCAGCACGGGGCCGTATTTTTCATGGATGACAGGTTTGAGTTGGTTGAAGACGATGGGGGCGGCAGATCCCGCCTCGTTCCGATCTTCCAGCGAGCCCTCGGAGTGGTGCACGCGGAGGTCTGTATCGTGATAATCCGGTGAGCCATCGAGAAGGTAGAGCTTGCTGGAGGCAAAGACTTCAAGTGAGTAGATGGCATCGGCTTTCAGGCCGGTGAGGATGACACTGGAAAAAATTTGATTGGTCTGTGGCTCGTCGGCTCGCAGGTAGAGGTAGTCATCGAGCAAGGAATCGCCGAACTCACGTTCGGGGTCATCGAGGGCAAAGGCACTGTGGTTTTTGAGCTTCCCTTTGGTGGTCATCACGATGCCGAGATCGGTTTTGGTCCCCCGGGAGTTTTTAATGACATGGTTTGAGAATGCCTTGTGCCAGCTACGTTTTGGCGTGGTGGTGCGTGCGAGCTCGTTCCAATAAGTTCCATCATCGCGAACTTCGTAAATACTGTTTTCAGGACCGAAATCGATTTGCACGATTTCAAACGGGTTGGGGAAAGGTCCGCAGTCGAGGTCGATCATGTCGGGCTTCTCCGCGTTGGCCAAGGAGACGCCACTGGGTCGTTTCAGGGTGATCACCTCGGACTTGTGGCGGTGGATTTTCACCGCGCCTTCGATCAGGTGCACCTCGAGCGGAGCGTTCGGCCGCTGGAGCACGCCGAACTGGGTGCCGATGTCTTCGATGCTGTATCCCTCTGTGAGAATAGTTAGTTTGCCCTCCGGGGATTCGGAGCGCGCCCAGAGTTCGCCGGAGTGCAGTTCGATTTCGTGCAGGGACTTGAAATGTAGAGATGCCGGTGCGTGCACGTAGACCGTGGTGGACCCCGGGATCTTCACGGTGAGTCCTCCGGATTTCAGGTTCACCCGGGTGCCGGCGGTGATGGATGCCTCAGGCTGGTCTTCAGTGGAGGAGGCGTGGCTGATGGTGCAGCTGGCACCGGGGGAGAGGGTGTAGGACGCGTAAGCTGGCTGCTGTTTGGGCAATAAGATGAAGTGGGCGATCACTGCCAGTGCGACGATGGCTGCGGCAGCCAGAGAGAATGCCCGCACCATGGCCTTGCGCTCTTGGCGCCGATCGATGGCAGGTATCTGGGGGAGTTTGTCCTGGGCATCCAAATTACGAGCCTCGTGCTGCAACAGGGCGGCAAAGCTCATGTTTTCCAGATAGACTTGGCGGGCTTCAGGAGAGTTCCGGAGGAGGGTATAGAGTTCTTCCAGTCGTTCCGGGGAAATGTTTTGATCCTCGAGATCTTCAGTGAGGTTCTGCACGAGAGGCAGCTGGTCGGTGTTCGGTGGCATGGAAATGGGAGATTAGTTGGGTGTGGCGGCATTCAGGCTGAGACGCCTTTTCACGCAGAGGCGCAAGCTGGTGCGGATGCGGTGCAGGGCCACGCGCAGGCTGTTGGCGCTGCGGTTGGTTTTTAGGGAGAGCTCGGCAATTGACGTCGGGTGGACGTAGCGCTGGAGGATGAGGGCACGGTCTTCGGCGCGCAGGGTGGAGATGCAGAGACGCAGCGCGGGAAGCCGCTCGTCCATGATGTCCTGATCAATCTGGCTGGTGGATTCTTCCAGAAGGAGGTCGAAGACGTCTTCTGGGAAAGTGAACTCCTTGCGTCGCTGCTGGGTCCTCCAGTGGGTGAGGATTTCGTAGCGGATGATGGAGTTCAACCAGGCTTTGAAGTTGGTCTTTGGCGCGTAGCTTTCCCTTTTGTTCCAGATCACCAGATTGACGTTCTGGATGATGTCGTCGACTTCGCTGACACCGGGCAGCAGCGAGATGATGCGGCCGCGGATCAGAGGCTGGTGGGTGACGATCAGGTTGACAAAGTCACCGTCGGCAGAGCTGTTAGCTTCAATATTCTCCATGGACTGATGGTGAGTGCGGTGATGAATTGTGAGGTTTCTAGGGCTGTGGGGCACTACGGCTTCATCGCAGCCTCAGCTCTCTGGGCCTGCACCACGGCGCGGTTCTCGGTGATGAATTTAAAATCCACATAGCCACGTTCTTTATTCTTCGAGGGCACGATGAACACCAGCTGACGCAGATCCTCGCGGTGTTTCCAAATGGAGGAATAGAGGGGTGGAAGTTTCAGATTCTCCCTGAGGAAAATGGACACCGCCATGTTTCTTTTTTTCCCACCCGGAGTCACGACCACCGGCTTCCAGCCTGCGGGAATGGCGACGTTGTTTTGATCGTAGCGGAAGACCAGCGGCTTGCCGGTGACGTTGATCATGCGCAGGGAACCCCAGCGGAAGTTGGTCAGGCTGTCGTCTAACACAAGGGGCTTGATCCCAACGGTGGATTGATTGTCGGGTAGTAGCAGAATCAACGGGCGCTTGATGGTGGATGGGATTTCCAGAGGGAGGTGCAGAGGTTTGCCATCTTCGGAAGATCGATCGGAGACTAGAATGCGCAGGTTTTCCGCCGCAGCCGGGATCTTGATGGGAGCGGATCGCGCGAAGGGGTGCATGCGCAGGATGGGCGTGGACTTTTTGTCACCACCACCGTGGGCGATGGCGAGTTTGCGATCGGCGATGGCTTCATTCCACGCCAGAACATGGAGCTGGGCAGCTTGCAAAGTGACGGCGGTGAGACTGCTCAGGAGCAGCGCGAGGGTGGTGGATCTCATACGGGTGAAATGTTATTGGGATAGTGATTGGGCTTCCTCGGCTGCGAGGTAGCGGAACGATACGATGCGGAATTTTCTGCCGTATTTCTGGTTCTCGGCGGAGAGCTCATCGATGGCGGTGTCGGCGGAGTTGCTGCGATCGACAAAATCAGGGAAGCGTTGGACTGTGGCTTCCACCCAGGCGGTGGCGGTGATTTCGCCGGAGCCGTCTCTGGCTTCGCCGTAGCTGCGGATGGTGAAGGTGTCCGAGCGCGGGGTGATGATTGGCGCGAGAGGTTTCAGCAAGTCCGCCTGTGTTAGGTAACCGGGGATGCCGACTCCGGTGTTCTTGGGGGAAATGTTAGTCGCTTCGGAGCTGTCGTATTTGCTGTCGTCCAGCGTGCCCTGCAGGGCGGCCTGGTTGATGTTGGTGGCATCGATGGCGCTTTGCAGGGCACCACTCAGCCCCAGCGGACTGTCTTCCACCCGACGGTTGACGAACTCGGCCAGCGAGAGGAAGGGGCCTCGGGCGCGGACTTGCTCGACGATTTGTTCCGCCAATTGTTCGATCTGGGTGTCGCTCAGGCTGCGGAAGCCCTGCCAGATATCGTTTTCACTTCCGAGGGGGTCACGGAAGCGGGGGAAGGGGGTGTCGCTGACTTCGGTGGAGCCGGAAGTGTCGCCAAGCTCGATCGAAGCTCCGCGCAGGCCGGAAAGCATGGCGACCCAGGCTTTGACGCTGGTGGAGTTGATGTTGAACGAGCCGTCCAGCATCAGGTGCTCGGCGATCTGGGTGCAGGCTTCAGGCTGGGTCATGGCGGCGGCAAATTCAGCCGGTGTCATGCCGTGGAGGCTCTGATGCAGCAGGCGCATGCGAGGGTTGCGCAGTGGGTTGGCACTGGGGTCGGAGGCAAAATCTTCCAGCACCTGGCTGAGTGAGCGGGTGGCGGATGCGACCGGAGTGTTCCACACGTTGCTACTGCCTCCGCTGTTGCCTGGAGCCAGTGTGGGGGCGGCGCCGCTGAGGAAATAGCCATCCCAGAGCGATTCGTTGACCAGGTAACTGTGGTCGACTTCGAGACCTTCGTTGCCATCGATCACCTGATCGCGCGGCACGTAGGCACTGGCCCAGCTGTTGCCGGCTTGATTTGCGGGAGCGAAGGGGCTGGGTGCGAGGTCGGCATGCTGAAAGGCGGCCAAGGAAAGTAAGGGAGCGCGCGGAATTTCGAAGAATGACAGGTGGGATCGACCACTTCCGGACGACTGCCCGGCACCGTAGAAGGCAGCGGGACGGTTCAGCCCCGAGGTGGCGATTTCCATGACATCGTTGAGCGAGGAAATAGCACGCATTCTGGCTTTGTACTGCGGACCGGTTTGGAACCCCGTTTTGGTGACGTAGGGGTTCATAGACGATTGGCGTGGGTTGCCGGTGTAGACGAGATCGGCATTCTGCACGCTGCCGCTGGACTGGGCAACGCGGTGATAGACCTCGAGGGTGAAGGCCGGGTAGGGCTCTTCTTTGAGTTGGGAGTAGGTGATGTCCGGCGTTTTGACGTAGTAGGTGCCATCGTCCCGGGCGGTGGTTCCGAACGATGAGTCGAGCACGTCGGTGATCAGCTGGCTGCGGGTTCCTTCGGCGGGGCTGCTGCTGCCTTTGGCCATGGTTGTGTCACTCAGGCCGATGCAGATCGGGTGGTCATCGAGGCACTGGAAGGTGACGTTGACGTAGTCGCCAGAGGTCATTACGAAGTCGGCATTACCATTTTCATAGGGGGTGAAGCTGATGCCGCCGGTGAGGTTCCAGTCGGAAATGCTATCGACCGGTTTCATGAAAATTGTCCGCTGTCGAGGTGTGCTGTCGCGAGCGGTGAGATCGACCATGGTGGAGGAAGCTGGAGCAAAGACTCGAACCTCGCCGGGCTCAAACTGGATCGGCTGGGCTGTTCCGGTGATCGGATTTCCGTCCGCGGTGATGGCGGCGAAGATGTATGGCTCAATTTGGCGGCCTTGGGCGTCCAGTGGGCCTTCGGTCAGATCTCTCGACATGTAAGTCGCCTTTTTTATCGAGGCCCCACTGGAGGTTCCGCGGTAATCGCGGTGGATCGGAATGTCCAACCATGGGTAAGCCACAGCACCCTCGATTTCCAAGGCGGTATTGTAGGGGTTCCACAAGGTAATGATCGGGGTGATGGCGTATTGTGGGGTGTTGTCCGAACTCAGGGTGATGCTGAAGATGTAGATGATCCGATCCAGTAAAGGTCGAACCGCCATCTGGGTGCTGGCACCATTGGCTGCGATGTGTGGTGGACGGGTGTAACCGGCGGAAAGCGATCCCTCACCGGCTGCAATGTGGTCGCCTTGTCGCTCATAGACGGTCACGCCCTTGCTGCTTTGGTAAAGGTGGTGGGGGATCCGGTAATAGGATCGCAAGGTGTCAAAGGTGGGCACCGCGGTGACTGGAAAGTGCGAGTGGACCTGGTCCTTGGTTCTCTTCCAGGCTCGCTCGTGGCTGTAGGTGCCGCTGTCGGTGATCGGCTCGTAAAGCGGGCGTTGTGATGCGTAGCTGGCAGGCACGTTGAAATCGCTCACTGAGCTCTTGCGGAAAGGGTTGGCAATGGTTTCGCCATCCACCGACCAGCTGTCCCTGGCGTAGTCGGTATCGCTCATTTCGAAACCGAGGCTCATGTCGACTTTGAACCCGCCATCGACGACATTGGTCAATAAGCCGTAGGACGAGGTGGTGAAGTCGGCCCCTACACTGGGGGCGTCTCCTCCTGTGTTAATGCTGCTATCGAGGCTGACTTGGCGGAAGTTAAGTAGCTGGGCTGAGCGGCGGTTCCAGCCGGCGTTAGGTTGGGAAAAGACACCGCTCTGGCCGACGTGGGGGCGTGGCTGGACTTGGAGGTCGTCATTGGTTTCTCGGTCGGCCAGCTCGGGGCCTGCCACGCTGACTTTCGCCTTGGTGTTTTCCTGACTGACGGCCCAGGCATAGGCTCCTTGGTTTTGCCCGTTTTCCGTCGGCATCAGTCGGCCTTGCAAGCTGAAGCCATCGTGGGAAGTTCCAAAGAGGTCGATCTGCTGACCGTTGGCAGTCGTGCTTGGCCAATTGCGCTGGGTGAGTTCACTTTCTTCACCGGAAACTAGCCAGCGGAGGAAGCGGCTCTGCTTTTCCTGATCGTAATTCGGTGCGCTCCCCTTGGTGTTGCGCGCCAGTGCGGGCGACCACGACTCCCAAACGCCCACTGCATGGGGCACGGCGACGGAGCTGCCGAGGATGGAGCCGTCGGCGGTGACCCGGAGATCGCTGCCGGCGTGTTTTTGCAGTTCGGCTAGGGCGAGCATCAGGCCCATGCGGGCGTTCGCCTGAGCCTGTAATTGCGCGTCCTCGTGGGATGCGTTACGAGTGCTGATGGTTGATAAACTCAGCATCGCCAGAGCGATCATGACGAGTAGAACCATCACCGAAATGGTGGCAATCAGCGCGAAGCCACGGGCGCCGCGAGATCGGGGGGAGGGGGGCAATACGTGATAAGTTTTCATCATAGTGGTTCTAATTAACTCCACTGATGGAAAGAGCATTACTTGATAATTAGCAGTTTTTTTGGAAATGATGAATCGTCTTCCGTGTCAGGTTGGTTAGGGCGTGGGTAAGAATGTTGGGTCGGCGGTCATTGGAATCTACCTGATGTCGTGGCTCAGCGCAGATATAGACTTGATTCTTAGCGCGCAGCTTTTACATCTGCCCCTCCCGCAAAATGCGGCTCAAACGCTATGCCCAAGGTTTTTATCAAGACATACGGATGCCAGATGAATGCACGCGACTCCGAGCAGGTGGCGCGGATGTTTGTCGAAGGTGGCTACACCGTGACCCCGTCCGAATTCGATGCCGACGCCATTCTGGTGAACACCTGTAGTGTGCGTGATCAGGCCGAGCAGAAAGCGCTCGGCAAGATGGGTATGATGGGCAAGCACCGTGAGAAGAAACCTCATGTGGTTTATGGCTACATGGGCTGCATGGCCCAGAGCCGCGGCTCCGAGTTGTTCCAAAACATCCCCCACCTCGATGTGGTGGTGGGCACGCAGAAATACCACAAGGTGTTCGAATACGTGGATGGTATCCTCAGTAAGCGTCTTGAAATGCGTATGGACGATCCCTCCTACTCGTTAACAGGCGAAAGTGTCTGTGACATCGAGGAGGAAAAAGACAGCCAGAACACCATCCGCGATCATGTGACGCAGGAAAACCAAACGACTGCCTTCGTTTCCATCATGCAGGGCTGCAACATGCGCTGCTCGTTCTGCATCGTCCCGGATACTCGGGGGAAGGAACGCGGTCGTCCGATTGTCGATATCGTCGAGGAGTGTAAAATGCTGGTGGCCAAAGGTGTCAAGGAGGTCACGTTGTTGGGCCAAATCGTCAACCTCTACGGTCGCACCGAATTTCCCAAGGTCGATGGCAAAAGCCCCTTCGTTCAGCTGCTTGAGGCAGTGCACGAGATCGATGGCCTGGAGCGAATCCGCTTCACCTCGCCACACCCCATCGGCTACCGCGCTGACCTGGTGGAGGCCTTCACCTACCTGCCGAAACTCTGCAGCCACATCCATTTCCCGATGCAGTCCGGCTCCGATGCGATTCTGAAAAAGATGCGTCGTCCGTACAAGCACCAGAAGTTCGTCGAGATCTGCCAGAACATGAAGGCGGCCCGTCCCGATCTCGCGATCACCACCGACATCATCGTTGGCTTCCCGGGCGAAACCGAGGAGGACTTCCAGGCCACGGTGGATACCGTCAAGGAGCTGGAGTTTGATAATGCCTTTGTCTTCCGCTACTCCAAACGCCGCAACACACCGGCGGCGGAAATGGACGGTCAGCTGTCCGAGCGGGTTAAGGAGGAGCGCAACCAAGCCCTGCTGCAAGTGGTCAACGAACTGGCGGTGGCCAAGAATGAAGCGCTCGTCGGCACGCGACAGCAGGTCCTCTGCACGGGGCCGTCGAAAACCAACAAGGAGCGCCTCATGGGACGCACCGGGCAGAACAAGATTGTCATTTTCGATGGTGATGAAAAGCGGATGACTGGTGAGGTCTTCGATGTCCTCATTGAGGAGGCGACCGGCTTCTCCCTTTACGGCACGCCGGTGTTGAGCTAGTCATCGGGAAAACAATCCCATGAAACCCCTCCATTTCCCACAGCTCCTCACCCTTCTTGGGCTGATGCTCTGGGCTGGCACCTCGGCGGACGTTCGGGCGGATGGGCGGTTAAGCCCCCGGCTGCCCGAGTGGAACCAGCTGAATGAGTATCGTCCGTGGACAGGAAAAAATGGCCGTGTCCTGACCGCGAAGTTCATGCATCGCAAAGATGACACCCTTTTCCTCATGATCCGTGGGCGGGAGGCTCCCACTCCGGTGAACATCAACGGTCTCAGTTCCACGACCCGCCTCTGGTTTGAACGCTGTATCAAGCAGCGTGATGCCGAGCGCATCCGCCGCGACAAACGGCGTGCCATGCAGGCCGCCGAGAAAAAAGCTCCCGGTGGTCCCACTTCCCTGAAACTGAGACCTGGGCAAGTTGTCGAGGTTTCCGCGGATAAAAAAGTCGAAGTCGCGGGGCGCAGCGAGGTTCCGCATGATCAGGTCACCCGGCGGAATGTGCCGAACTTCAACCAAGCCGACTACGGCAAGAAAGCTAGCGACTGCGTGCCCAATAGCTACGCGATGTTCATCAGCTGGTGGCATACGTCCGGCTGGGTGAAGATGCCCGAGTCGAGAAAGGCGGCCGACAAGCAGGTCGACTGGCTGCACGACCGACTCTCCCGGCGGATGAAAACAAGGAACAACTCCGGCACCCGAGCGTCTAGGCTGGCCGAGAACATGCAGCAATTTTTCCGCGAGGAAATGCACACTCCGGTCGCCTTCACGCACCGTTTTGATTACGATTACAGCCCTGAGAATTTGGCCAAATACACGCAGGGGGCCAATGCCACGGTTCTCTACGTCACCACCTACAGCGGTCGGAAAAAACAAGGTGGTCACGCCGTGACATTGAAAATCGCCAAGCCTGACGGCAGCATTGAATTCAATACTTGGGGCATGAGTCTGACTGGCAAGATCAAGCGGATTCCCGGCGAGGAAAGCATGAGCTACGAGCTTCGGAAAAAGATACCGAGCTATGAAATTGAGCTCGACGTAGGCACCCGATTGCCGGAGTGGTTTATCGATCAGGAACAACGATTTGTGCTTGAGGCATCGGAATACGATTGTATCTCGGTGCTCACTCCCTACCTGCCAGACAGTGCAGATGGTAAATAAGCCTTTTCACCCACTCATTTCCCCCTAGTATCCGCCGCGTTCCACTGATCTTATGCACCCTTACGAGAAAATACCGCTCGATGTTGCCGGCATCGCACTTGGCATCTGGCTGATTGTTCTGCACGCTTGGATGCTGTGGAAATCCAAGGGAAGTAAGGATTTCTTGCAAAAGCTGCCAAGGAACCGCGTGCTTGGCCCATGGCTGCTGGGCATTGGGATGACTTGGTTCTGGCTGCTGATCGCTCCGGAGCGTCTCGGCGTGCTGAGTTCGCTGCACATGGATCTGGGCGAGTTCAATAAGGCAAAGCCGATCTTGCGCATCCTCGTTCCCATCGCCGCTTACGGCATGATCGTGCACGTGAAAGAGTTCCTCACCGTGCGTGCGATTGGTCTGCTCGCCCTGATGGCTGCTGCGCCGTTACTGTACGCCGCCTACCTGGAGCCCCCCGCCAGCCGTCTGCTGGTCCCTATTTTCGCCTACGTCATGATTTTCAAAGGCCTGTTCTGGGTTGGGATGCCCTACACCATGCGGGATGCCATTACTTGGGCTCTGAAAAGTAACGATCGCTACGTCATGCTCAGCATTGGCGGATTATGCTACGGCCTCGCAGTGATGGCCTGCGCGTTGATCTGGTGGTAGCCGGATTTCTAGCCGTCGCGCGGCATTTTTGTGTTGCCTGCACGCGGTAATCAGTTCATGCGACAGTCGACCGCTGCCATTTCGTTAGAATTAGAATAATTCTAATTCGTGCTTGTCAGTCGTCACAGCTGAGCTAGTTTCCCTCGCACCCGCTTCCAGAGGCGGAAAACATCGAACCTTTATGGACAACAAAGTGACTCGCGCAAAATCAACAGACCTACCGAAGGTAAAGGGGCTGCGGATGACGCGTCAGCGCAGCGAGGTGTTCAACGTCCTCATGGCCCACCGCGATCACCCAACAGCTGGTGAGGTCTTTGACCGCGCCAAGCAGAACATGCCCAGCATCTCGCTCGCCACCGTTTATAACTGCCTGGAAACCCTGGTGCAGCACGGCGTTGTCCGTCAGGTTAACTTCGAACGCGAATCATCACGCTATTGCCCGAATCTCTCCGAGCACGCGCATTTGCATGATGAAGCCAGCGGTAAAATCATCGACATCCCTCTCAAACAAGGTGCCAGCCTGAGCGATCTTCTCGACCTCCCCGAAGGTGCTCAAATCGACAACCTGGAAATCACCCTGCGTGGTCGTGTGCCACAAGGCTAGACCTCGAGGCCTACGAGCCGCCTGTTTCATTCCTTTTTTCCAACATTTAATTTCCCACACACCCATCACCAATACCTACTAGACCATGAGCCTGATCATCAAAGACCTGCACGCTAACATCGAAGAAACCCCCATTCTCAAGGGCCTCAACCTTGAGATCCCCAAGGGTGAAGTTCACGCCATTATGGGACCGAACGGTTCTGGAAAATCGACTCTCTCGAAAGTGATCGCCGGTCACGACGACTACGAAGTCACTTCCGGAAGTGTCACCCTCGACGGCGAAGAAATCCTCGAGAAAGACGTCGATGAGCGTAGCCGCGACGGCATCTTCCTCGCCTTCCAATACCCGGCTGAAGTTCCCGGCGTTTCCAATGCCAACTTCATCCGCGCCGCCCTACAGGCTCGCCTTCCAGAAGGTGAAGAGCTGGATGCCGTGGCCTACTACAAGAACCTCTACTCGAAAATGGACGTGCTGGAAATGGATCGCAAGTTCACTGCCCGTGCCGTCAACGAAGGATTCTCCGGCGGTGAGAAAAAGCGCAACGAAATCCTCCAGATGATGATGCTCGAGCCTAAATACTGCATCCTCGACGAAACCGATTCCGGTCTCGACATCGATGCTCTCAAGATCGTTGCCAAGGGTGTGAATGCCATGCGTTCCCCCGACCGTGGATTCCTCATCATCACCCACTACCAGCGTCTGCTCGACTACATCCAGCCTGACTACGTGCACGTCATGAGCGACGGTCAGATTGTGAAATCTGGCGACAAGGATCTCGCGCTTGAGCTTGAAGAAAGCGGCTACGATTTCCTTAAAGAAGGCGAATTCGCCAACGCATAATTGCAACCCCAAGATCTAATCTAACATGAGTTACGACACCAACACCATCGACCTGGAAACCCAGGAGGCGATCGACGTCGATCGCG